>JAYUFI010000730.1:0-4117 GCA_043738805.1 Planctomycetaceae bacterium
ACCGACTGAAGAGTACCGCACTGTCAATGTTGACGGATTGCGCAACTTGTTGAACGCCGCCGAGTCGAGCGGTTCGATGAAGCGGTTCGTTCACATCAGTTCGCTCGGCGTTTATCCCGCCTGCGATCACTACGGCACCGACGAGTTCACTCCGGTCAGCACGACTGGCATCGACGGTTACACGCTGACGAAAGTCGAAGCCGAAAATCTCGTACGCGAACACATCCGCGATCGGCAATTGTCGGCGGTCATTTTGCGTCCTGGATTCATCTACGGCCCACGCGATCAAACCATCATTCCGAAAGTCTTGGCTCGTCTGAAAAGCGGCGGCTTCAAGTTCCTCGGATCGGGTCAGCAACTGCTCAACAACACGTTTGTCGGCAACTTGGTCGAAGCGATCTTCCTCGCGATTGAGAATGACAATGTCGTCGGCGATTTTTTCAACATCACCGACGACCGCCTCGTTTCGCGTCGTGAGTTCATCGGCACGCTTTGTGAGAATGCTGGACTCCCAACGCCCAGTAAGTCCGTCCCGCTGCCGGTCGCCAAAACGCTCGCCAATTTGATGGAGAGCGTTTACCGCCTCCTCGGCAAACAAGAAGCCCCGCTCCTATCGAGTGCCCGCATCAAATTCCTCGGACTGAACCTCGATTACTCAATCGACAAAGCCCGCCGCCAACTAGGCTATCTACCGTCAACCGATTTCACCGACGCCATGCGAGCCACCGTCAGTTGGTGCCGTGAAACAGGCTTGGTGTAAGCATCCGAAAAAAGACAGGCAAAGTTCCCCACGTGGTTAACCGCCTCTTGAAAATCATCGTGGCTCGACGCTCCGGGTCGAGAGTGGCGGTCACTCGCCGATGAATTTGCTGGCCGTTCACGATGCGGAGCGTCGTGCCACAACTTTTCAACAGGCGCGAACCGTTGTCGGAGAGTGCCGGTTTCGTGGCATTACTGACTCATTTAGAAGCAGTCCGCTCCAGATAACGAGCGATCGACGGGCTTGAGAACCGGCAAATGTTGGTCGGCGAGAGTCTGGCCTCAGATTTGCGAACCAGCATGTCGCGCTGAGTTCATCTCTGCTTATTGAGATGCAGGAGAGGATGATGATTGCGAGCATCGCCAAACGACGAATTCAGGACTGGCCGCAGTTCTTTGTCCTATGGCAGATTATCGGCTGCGTGTCCGCCTACGACGCGTTCTTAGCCATGAAATATCGGAACGAGCTGCTCCAGATGGAGCGAAATTTTTTGGGCAAGTTGCTGCTCTTCATTGATCGTGGAGATCCGGCGTTGTTCCTCGGCGTGAAATTCATGGGGACCATGATGGTCCTGGGAATCCTCGCGAACCTCTATCACAGCCATCCGCAGCGAGGCATCGTCATCGCCAAAGCGATTGCGACATTTCAACTCGCGTTGTTGGGATATCTCACGCTGGGTTAAGCACCGTCACCCTTGAAGACATACCCCTTGGGCACAACGACGACTCCGTTTTCAGAGACCGTGAAGCGAGCGGCGTCTTGATCGCGGTTGAATCCGATGCGAGTCCCAGCCGGGATTTTCACACCCTTATCGACGATGCAGTTTCGCAAGCGCGATCCGGCACCGACGATCACGCCGTCGAACAAAATGGATTGCTCAACAACGGCCAACTCATGAACCACGACATTGCACGACAGGATCGAATGCCGCACGCAACCACCTTCGATAATCACTCCCGCCGACAGCATCGAGTTCACCAACTCCCCTTGTTGCCCCGATGGTCCCGGCACTGTGCGTGCCGGAGGAACTTGCGGCTCATAAGTGCGAATGGGCCAATCGGGCTGATACAGATTCAGCGGCGGGACCGGTTGCAGCAAATCCATGTTCGACTGAAAGAAGGCGTCGATTGTGCCGACGTCGCGCCAATAGCGGTCTTGCGAAACTCGACCTCGCTCACCACCGAAGCCATACGCAAATACCGCATGAGTGTGAATCAGCTTCGGCAGAATGTCTTTGCCAAAGTCATGACTCGAACGAGTCTCTTCGTGATCGCGGCTGAGCAGTTCGCACAACAGCGGCAGTGAGAAAACGTAGATGCCCATCGACGCCAACGCAACGTTCGGGTTGCCGATCACACTCGGCGGCTTCGCCGGTTTTTCTTGGAAGGCCACAATCTGCTCGCTGGGATCGGTTGCCATGATTCCGAAGGCGGATGCTTCGGCGATCGGCACTTCCATGCAAGCGACGGTGCAATCCGCCGCGCGTTCGCGATGAAACTCCAGCATCCCCGCATAGTCCATGCGATAGATGTGATCGCCGGAAAGAATCAGGACATGCTCCGCACCGCTACGTTCCAACAGATAAAGATTTTGGTAGATCGCATCGGCGGTCCCCGCATACCACGACTCACCGGTTCGCATCTGCGGCGGAACCGGAGTGACATACTCGTGAAGTTCCGGATTGAAGATCGACCAACCGTCACGCAGGTGCTTTTGCAACGAGTGTGACTTGTACTGCGTCAGCACCAAGATACGTCGCAATCCGGAGTGCAGGCAGTTGCTCAGCGTGAAGTCAATGATGCGATATTTGCCACCGTAAGGAACAGCCGGTTTGGCCCGATCGGCAGTCAACGGATGCAATCGAGAACCGACACCTCCGGCAAGGAGAACGGTCAGAGTCTGGCTCAACATGAATGGTCTCAGAGTTCTGTGGGACGAGTGGCGCGGAACAATTTGACGGCGACATTTCGCCGCAAGAAACAATTGCCATGCCACAACCACAAATTCGTTCAGAGTGCGATGATTACCGGTGATTTACAAATCATCCCAACTCAAACTCCGGCGTATCAATCATAATGTCTGCTGAATCCGAGAGCATCGCTGCGTTCTTGGTGAACAACGTTCATGGCCGTTGTCCCACGTCGATATGTTGCTCGGCCGCTGTTGTTGTGTGGTGCATGCAGATCGCGAGCCGCGTCTCAAGGCAAGCGTTTGGGCGCGGGTCTCGTGCATCACAACAGACATCGAACTTGGCCGCGATTCGGAATTTCATTCCCGAAAGGAAGCGAGGTTTGAATTCGAGTTCCACTCATCAATGCCGTACTGTGTCGCCAGCACACGGTAGGACGGAACTCAGACAGCAAGCGGGAGATGGGCAATGCGATTCAACAGTCATCGTCGCCAGAACTGGTCCATCATGTCAGACTTCCGTTCGCTCAAGCTGTTACTGTTGATCGTGGCCGTTCTGACTGTCGTGGATGACACCACGGCGTTTGGTGCGGTGCGGCGTGCCAATCGAAACCGCCGCAGTCATCGCTCAAGCCGAACCTCGCGATCGAACCCGTTGTCCGGAGCGGCGGCCAATGTCCAGAAAACGCTATCCGCTTTGAATGCGGCTCACTCGGCGAAGGTGACGGCCACGTCCAATCTCGTGCGGGTGCGAACAAGTGTGAAAGCTCGCTACGACAATGCTGCGGAAGCCGCTCCCGTCCATGCGGAGTTCGACAAGTCAGAAGCCGCCCACAAATCAGCCAAAGATGCGGTCCTGAATCAGCTCAAGCAGAACAGCACCGAATACCAAACGGCTCAGTCGAAACTGAAAGCCGTCGAAGAACAGATCAAATCGCTGGAGGTCAATGGATCGTCGTCACAACTGACGGACATCAAAGCGCAGGCGCGGCAGATGCGTCTCGATCTTTCAGCGATCGAGACGACGGCGTTGCAGAAAGATGGCACGGCTCAAACCTCGCAACGGCAACGTGACGCAGCCAGTCAAACACTGCAAACGCTGCGTCATAAAACCGAAACCTCGATCGCCAACGACTCGACGTTGAGTGCGGCCAAAACCAAGGTCGCTCAGACAACGGCTGCCGAGAACGCCGCTCAGATGGCGTACAATCGCGCCGTCGGAAGTGCGAACGCGATGGCTCAAGCCCTTCGCGCACAAGCCGCCGCTCAAGCTTCACGCCCGCGATACGTCGGATCGGGGCGATATGGACGTGGTCGATTTTATGGAATGAATCAATACGGAGTGCATCAACATGCCTCGCATCGAGGCCATACCGCTCGGTTTCACAGATATCGCTGACGGCTCAAATTTGAAATCCATCCAATCGGTCAGCAATTCAAAAAAACAGA
>JAYUFI010000731.1:0-4116 GCA_043738805.1 Planctomycetaceae bacterium
CGAAAGGTCGCGGAGTGACCACGATCTTTGAGGTCCACTTCGACAGCAAAGAAATCAAAGACGAGCAGGCGTAGTTACCTGCGGAATGCTCGTCGTCGCGGGCCTGCGCCTTCATCGTCGATGCCTCACAGGCGAGCCGCCTGTGCTACGGAAAACAAAAGACCTCCGAAGTTGTGGATCACTTCGGAGGTCTTTGAATTTCGATCACTCATCGAATTCGATGATGTGAGTTCAATTACTGAGGAGCGTCGGTCGAAGTTCCAGCCGCTGCGGCTGCCGCTTGAGCACGGTCGATCAACAACGCTTTGCGAGAGAGTTTAACGCGGTTCTGATCATCAACGGCAATCACTTTGACTTCAATGATGTCGCCGATCTTGCAGATATCTGCGACCGATTTCACGAAGCCTTCGGCCAATTCGCTAATGTGGCACAAGCCGTCTTTGCCTGGAGCGATCTCGACGAACGCGCCGAAGTCTTTCACCGAGCAAACCTTGCCCGTGTAGACGCGACCGACCTTGATATCTTCGGTGAGGGCTTCAACGCGAGAGATGGCCATTTCCATACCAGCGGCGTTGCGGCCAGCGATCGTGACCGTTCCATCCTCCGCAACGTCGAGCTGTGTTTGCGACTCTTCTTGAATTGCGCGGATCGTCTTGCCGCCGGGACCGATCAGCAGGCCGATCTTTTCTGGGTCGATCTTGACTTGATGCAGGCGAGGGGCGTGCAAGGAGAGTTCAACTCGCGGACGTCCGATCGACTTAAGCATCGTCTTCAGCAATTCTCGGCGAGCCTCAAGAGCTTGCTTCAACGTATCACGAATGATCGCCTCGTTGATGCCAGCGATCTTCAGATCGAGTTGAATGCCGGTGATTCCCTTGCCGGTGCCAGCGACTTTGAAGTCCATGTCACCGAAGTGGTCTTCGTCACCCATGATGTCCGTGAGCAGAGTGTATTTCTCACCGTCCTTGACCAAGCCGATCGAAATACCGGCGACAGGTTGAGTGATCGGCACGCCTGCGTCCATCAGCGCGAGTGTCGCACTACAAACCGACGCCATCGAGCTACTGCCGTTCGATTCCATGATGTCGGAGATCACGCGAATCGTGTACGGGAACTTCTCTTCGGACGGAATGACCCAATGCACCGATCGTTCAGCCAGCGCACCGTGACCGATTTCGCGGCGACCTGGACCGCGGATCGGCTTGCATTCACCGACCGAGTAGGACGGGAAGTTGTAGTCCAGCATGAACCGCTTCTCGTACTCTTCAACCGGCCCGTCGATCTTCTGCGTATCACGGCCAGTGCCGAGCGTGATTTGAGCCAGCGATTGTGTCTCGCCACGAGTGAAGACCGCTGAGCCGTGGATTCGCGGGATCAATCCCACTTCGCAAGAAACCGCACGGAGGTCACCACTCTTGCGTCCGTCCAAACGAGTTCCCGCGAGGATCAAATCACGGACAGCACGAGATTCCAAGGCACTGAAAGCTTCCGAGAAATCTTTCTTGCTACCGACGGTCGGATCAGCACCTTCCGGGAAGTACTTCGCTTTGAGTTCGTTCTTGATGGCGTTCGTGCCCGCGTGACGTTCGACCTTCTTGGTATTGGTCTTCGCCGCTTTGAGCTGTGCGTAGACTTCGCTATTCAACAGAGCAACAAACGGATTTTCGGCACGAACCGGAGCGGGCGTCTTCTGTTTGCCGACCTTCGCACAGAGTTCTTCTTGCAGCTCACAAATTTTGGCAATCTCACGCTGAGCCAACATGATCGCGTCGGCCATTTGCTCTTCACCGAGCTGATCGGCAAAGCCTTCGATCATCAGCACCGCGTCTTTGCTGCCAGCGACTACGAGGTCCAGTCGGCTCACTTTGGTTTGTTCGAGCGTCGGCATCACAACGAACTGATCGTCGATCAAACCAATGCGAACAGCACCGATTGGTCCATTGAACGGAACCGGAGCGAGCATCAAAGCAGCACTGGCTCCATTGATCGACAACACGTCCGGATCATTTTCGCCGTCCACGGAAAGGACGTTCGACATGATCTGGACTTCTTCGAAGTAGCCTTCTGGGAACAACGGCCGAATCGGTCGGTCGGTCAAGCGAGCGGTCAGAATTTCGCGGGTCGAGGGACGGCTTTCGCGCTTCAAGAATCCGCCGGGGAATTTGCCAGCCGCAGCGAATCTCTCGCGATAATCGACGGTCAACGGGAAGAAGTCTTGGTCCGCAAATCGGGGTGGGCCGCTGACAGTCGCGACAAACACCCAAGTTTCGCCGTATTGCACAACCACGGCACCATGAGCCTGCTTCGCCAACTCGCCGGTTTCAATCTTGAGTGCTCGGCCACCAATTTCACGTTCAACTGATACTTTCACGTTGTTTTCCTACTTTGCCTGTGTCTGTGATCCATAGACATCGCAACGACAGCGACATCCCTCATGAAAGGCCCAAAGCCAAATCTGAGAGGCGAACGTCGTTTGCATGAACTCACTGCGCAGGCTCAAGCGGTCTGCGTAGACCAACTCGAAATGAGTTCCAATTTGAGCGTTCAAATCAGAACGGACCACAAAACGGTCCATCGAGCAGAGCTTGAAAAACAACGACGCCTCACGGGCGACGGGCTACTTACGCAATTCCAGTTTTTCCAAAATCGCCTGATATCCGGCAACATTAACCCGCTTCAAATAATCGAGCAGTCGGCGGCGACGGCTAACCATCATCAGCAAACCGCGGCGACTAGCGTGGTCCTTCACATGGCCCTTGATGTGGCCAGTCAACCCGTTGATTCGTGCCGTCAGCATCGCGATTTGCACCTCCGGTGAGCCGGTATCGGCTTCCGACCGAGCATAACCACGAATCAACTCTGTCTTCCGTTCTTTTGTCAGCGACATTGCACCTTCCTACGCACCGTAATCGTTTAAGACCATTTCATAAAGTGGGCCGTACTCTATCAAGCGTTCGCCAAGATTCAATCTCGTGAGGCACTCGGTTTTGATTCGGCCTTCGCATCCGTGCTTTTCGTGACGCGCAGGAAGGGGCGCATTCGTTCCAATGTCTTCGGCCCGATCCCTTTCACTCGTTGTACATCGGAAATTCCGCGAAACGGGCTATTCGTGTCTCGATCTTCCACAATTTTGCGAGCGGTCACTTCACCAATTCCTTCGATCTGAGCCCACTCAATCCAACTGGCGTTGTTGATATCGATTCTGAAGTCGTATCGCCGAGCCGCATGTCGATCGACTTCCAGAGGCGCGGCTCCCCAACCGCTCAGTTTGAGCCAATTGATCGTGACCAGAATCAGAAAAACGCCCAAGCACAAGGCAACGAAAGTTTGATCGTGCCCCTTCAACCAGAACCAAGCGTTGCGCACTCGGCCTGAAGGAGTCGTTTCGGCGACCGCTTGTTGAGGTTGAGGATGCTGCGATTGGTCAGACATAACAAATCTCCGTCGTCTTATCCCTCGCGCAGTCATTAGTGAGATGTTTCACCGCCAAGGCGCAAAGTACGCGAAGGAACACTCCAAAATTAGCTCTTAATAGCCGTGATACGCGGCGACTTTGGAAATGGCCAGCTTCCTGATTTCTTTGTGGCTCTTCGCGTTCTTTGCGCCTTGGCGGTGAAATTCCCTTCCCTGAAAACGCTCAGTTTGAGTAATCAAACCAGCACCTCTTCGATCGGTTGACCGCCCTGTCCAATTTCGACAGGACGGCCCGCGTGGTCGGGGACTCGCGTTTCCGGGTCGATGCCGAGGCAGCGGTAAATCGTCGCGTTCAGATCTGCGGGGCGAACCGGTTTATCTTTCACATACGCCGCCTGCGAATCGGACGCGCCGTAAACCGTGCCGCCGCGAACTCCCGCTCCCGCCAGCAATGAGCCGTAACAGTTCGTCCAATGATCGCGGCCAGCGTTGCCGTTCACGCGCGGAGTGCGTCCCATTTCGCTCGTGACGACAACCAGAGTTTCGTCCAACAAGCCGCGCGCTTCCAAGTCTTCCATCAGCGCCGAGTAAGTCTGATCGAACCCCGGCAGCTTGTTGTTTTTCAGAATGTGGAAATTCTTCACGTGCGTGTCCCACGCGTCGTAGTCGACGTTGACCGGTCCCCAAAACAAGTCCCACGTG
>JAYUFI010000732.1:0-1522 GCA_043738805.1 Planctomycetaceae bacterium
CAACGATGCACGAAGACATCTGGCCGGCGCCCCACCGGTTGGAAGACTGTCGCCTGAAGTATTCGCGTCCCGTCTGGCGAATCATCAATGGCCGGGCAGTGCTGGTCGCCTATCACATTTACGCGAGCCCTGATGGCCGAGTTCCTCAGATTCCTGGCGTGCCCAAGCGAGGTGAATTCGGACAAGAGATTATCGTGGCACTGTCGTGGCAACATTACGTCGTGGGCCTGTCGCTCGACAAAGTGATCGCCGAGCAAGCGTTCTTCTGGGGCCTGCCGCTTTCCAAATCGCAGGCGGATTCCCTGCTGAACCAGTTGGGCACGGCGTGGCTGCCTGAGTTTGACGCACTCTGCCAGTTGCTCGCGGTTTCGGCCGTGGTGTATTCCGACGAAACAAGTTGGAGCATCAATTCGGTCTGGACGTTTTTGTCGGAACGAGCTCGCTTGACAATCTTCGGCTGCCATAAGGATGGCGAGACACTCGCCGTGCTGCTGAACAAAGACGAATTCAAAGGAATCCTGGTGAGCGACGACGCGGCGGTCTATCAGGGATTTGATCACGCGCAGAAATGCTGGGCCCACCTGCTTCGTAAAGCGATTCGCCTGACATTGCTGAAACCGAATCGCAGCCGATATCGCCGTTTTTTGGACGAACTGTTGGAGATCTATCGCCAGGGCAAAGCGATCGCGGCCGACAAGCGGCTCAGCGAAGCCGGTCGGCGAAAGCGCGTCGCCGAACTGGTCGCCGCAGTCTGCGACTGCACGGGACGTCGCTTTGCTGATCAGAGCACTCCCAAAGACGATGCGGAGCGCGACTTCTTCAATCTGACTCACGAGATTGTTCGCCTGCTCGGCGAAGAGGAACTGTTTACGTATGCGATTTACCCCGAAGTCGCCGGAACGAACAACGAAAGTGAACGGGAGCTTCGCGATCCGGCTCAGGATCGAGACACCGGTCAGACCAACAAGACAGTACCTGGTTGCCGACGTCGCACGGTGATCACGAGTGTTCTCAATTCGTTGCAGTTGTACATGACACAATTCACTCTTCAAACCGTCTTGATGGAACTCACCCACTGGCAACAAGTGGGAATCAGTTGCTTCCGTCACGTGGTTGCCTCTCTCGCGATACCACCACCGAGCCTGCCCGATCAGATTCAATCGCCGCTGGATCTGCTGGTGCCTCTCCCAACCGGCGGTTAACTCACGCGGTCGACAATCGCAAAAGCGATGGCCCCTCTGCCGCGGCTTTCCGTTCGTTCGAACCGATTTCGTGCGACTCTTCATGCTGCGCACAACAAACAACCAGCGGAAAAACACCTCACGGCACTCAATAATTTGCGATCACTTCTTCCTCCGCCCGTAGCGATTCTGGATTGCCGTCGCCGCTGGCTGTCGACAATGACCCGAAAATTCGCTTTCAACAATTTCGCACAATGGACAGCTACGTGGAGCGGACATTGACATTGCTAATGCCGGAAGCTTAAATGACGGTAGCGTACCTTTTTATAAGACGATTAGCA
>JAYUFI010000733.1:0-10882 GCA_043738805.1 Planctomycetaceae bacterium
GGAAAGATGAAACCTCCGCCACCCAAGAACAGCGTGCTGATACGACGTGAGCGGCGATACAGGCGGTCGATCGCCTCGAAGTAAGTCACCGCTTCGATCGTTCCGAGTTGCTCCAGCATTTCGAGGTCGTGGTCATCGAGCGAGTGATAACAATTCAGCGATTGCAGATGCCGGTCATAGAGAATTTTTTCTTTCAACTCATCAGGAATCACGATGCCTTCAGGCAACTTGGCCAGCGGGACCGTGCCGAAGTCACCCCAATCACTGCTGCGCGTCATCTCCTGCAATCGTTCGACCGCACGCCAGTAATCACGATAAGGATGCAACCGCAGCAACTCATCACGTCGATCAGGCGTCATTCCGCCATGCAGCGAGATTTCCTTCTTCTCCGCATCCAACGTGATCCACGACGGAAATTGCTGGCAAATATCGGCCAACGACGGCAACGCTTCGACTCGCTCAACGGGGATCGCAGGCGTTGTTTCGGATGATTCCGGCGTTTCGGATGTGCTCAGTTTCTCGGCGACGGCGTCATCGAGTGCGGACGATGCAGACGCGATATCGACCGGCGGTTTCTCGGTCGATTCGTTCGCGACGCTTGCCGTTTTCGCTGGTGATAGTTCTTGGCGACGCAGCTCTATCGCTTGCTGAATTTCACTCAAGGAGATTGTTGTGTGGCGGTCCCAGCCAGCAACCGCTTGCTCCGTCACCGCCGCGTAGACTTTTTCATACTGATAGTTCAACTGAGTCGGATTGTCTGGCACCAAATAGCTGTGAACCAACTTATCAAGTCGCAGCACTTTGACTCGCTCGCCGTCCTCCGTTCGATCGGACACGTTGATGTAGGAGTAATTGCTCTCGTCGTGATACTCACCCACTTGATCATCGCGCAAACCAAGCGTCAGGCCGAGTTCTTGAAACCGCCGACCAAGTGATTCGCCAAAACTCGACCAAAGTTGCATCGACTGTTCACGTTTGTCTGTCTCTTGACCGAACGTCACCGTACCCCCGATCGCCGTCATGACATTCTTCATGCCGACATCGGTGATCGCAGCGGTCAACCCAATCCACACCACAAACTGCATCCATCCGAACAACACTGTCGCGCGAAACGTCCACTTCCCCGCCGCCGACAGCACTCCCATTGAGGCCAACGTTCCGGCAGTCAACGCGACAATCGCTCGCGTGCCCAGCGTGTCGATCAAGATGAATCCCGTGAGGAACGTGCCGACGATCGAGCCCAACGCGCCCCACGCATAAACATTGCCGACCGTCGCGCCGACCTTGCGACTCTGCGACAACGCCAAGCTGGCGACAACGGGCGAGATTGTCCCCAACGACATCGACGGCAGGAAGAAGACAATCCCCACGACGCACACGACCCAAGCCGGCCATTGCCAACCATCGGGGCGCGCTCGATCAACCATCAACCCATCGAGCCACAACACGCTCAAACACATCACGCTCGCTGCGAGAAACAGCCAGTTCAATAGCTTTCCGGGCACGAACTTGTCCGCCAACCAGCCGCCCAAAAAATTTCCGATCGTGATTCCAGCGAGCACCACTCCAATGACTGAAGTCCACGTATAAAGCGAACTCCCCACATGCTTGGCGATCAATCGTGATGCGGTCAGTTCGAGCACCATGACGCAAACACTCGTCATGAAGACCAACGCATTGCAGCCAACCAATACCAAACGCGCATTCTTTCCGGGTACTCGACCACTCCCAACTCGCTCGACTTCCGCCATCGTCTGCGGGCTCACTTTGACGGCGGACGATTGCCCCACCCAATCAATCTCCGGTGAGGCATCTTGCTTGTCTCCGGTGAGTGAGTACGTCTCCAGTCCTTCCGCCGCCGGCATCGTGACCTCGCCACTGTTCGGTGCCAACACACTTTTCCCTTGTGACATCCGTGAGCCACTGTGACTCGCGGCCGAGGCACCTTCATCCGCATGATCGGCCATCGTCAGTTCCTTTGCTCCGGATCATTCTTCATTCAACCGTAACACAGCAGCGCGGCGAAGCCGCATTGTGGCACGACACTCCGCGTCATGAATCGCGACGCGGAGCGTCGCGCCACAATCTTGCAGAAACAACCAGACCATCAGCTTAACTCTGAAACCCGAAGCGTCAGCGAGGACGAACGCCTCAAATCGTTCCGAACTTCCAGTCACTTGAAGCATTCACCCTCGCTGACGCTTCGAGTTACTTGGCTTACTTGGCAAGAACGCCAAGCACATTCAGAGGACGGTCATGATAGTCGGCAAGGCTCGACAAACAGCAGCGAGTGAACCTGAAACTGGCAGTTGTTTCAAAGCCTCGGTCGATTCTCCGACGAGCGTTTTCATCAAGAATTGATGAATCAAAGCGTGGCAAAAAGCCGTCCTTGACACTCTGAAAAGGCACACCTAACATCGCCCCGCCTTTGCCGGACTTGAACTTGTGCTCCTTTCGATAAGGCAAAAAACCTCCGTAGTGTGCGGGGGAAAGACTGTGGTTGAACGATGCGACAGCCACTCAATAGTCTGCGACTTGGATTGCATCGGGGTGCTCATGCCGATTCGGCGCGATTGTCTCGCAGCGGAACGATCGGCGAGTGAAGAGAAGGGATACCGATGGCTCACATCGTTGCCGAACCGTGTTTCAATTGTAAGTACACCGATTGCGTCGTCGTCTGCCCGGTCGAATGTTTCTACGAAGGCGAAACGATGTTGTTCATCAATCCGGATGAGTGCATCGACTGCGAAGCCTGCGTCCCGGAATGCCCGGTCGAAGCGATCTTCCACGAAGACAATCTCCCGGAAGAGTGGAAGGATTACACGGCCCTCAACAAAGAAATGTGCGCCCAGGATCCCGCCTTGCCGGTCATCACTGAGAAAAAAGAGCCACTGGCCGGCAAGTAGTTGCCCGGTTGGAATCAAACTGAATGACAAAACGACCCCGTACCTGATTGAGGTATGGGGTTGTTTTTTGGATTCACAAGATCGAAGGGTTGTGTCATGGGACTTCCGCAACGAGTCGCGAAGATGACGCCAACAGAATACCTGAAGATCGAACGCGCGGCCGAATTTCGTCACGAGTATATCAACGGCGAGATGTTCGCCATGTCCGGTGGATCGCCACAACACAGCTTGATCAAGATGAACGTTGGCGGTGAGCTGCGAGATAAGCTGAAAGGCCGGCCTTGTACGGCCTTTGATAGTGACCTGCGGATTCAGATTTCGGCAACCGGCGTTTACACGTATCCCGACATTAGCGTGGTCTGTGGCGAACTCGAATTTGATGACGACCAGCATGACACCGTGCTCAATCCGACGCTATTGGTCGAAGTCTTATCGGACAGCACCGAAGCGTATGACCGAGGCAAAAAGTTCGAGCATTACCGGCGGATCGCCTCGCTACGTGAGTACGTTTTGATTTCACAGAAATCGCCGATCATCGAACGCTATCTGCGAAATCCCGACGAAACTTGGACGCTCACCGCCGTGATTGGGCTCGATGCAAGCATCCACCTCCCTACGATTGATGTCACGCTGTCACTTGCTGAAGTTTACGACCGAGTCGCCTTTGACGACCCCGAATCACTTCACCCTGGTGTGTTTCAACCCAATGTTTGAAAGACGAAGCGTCAGGCAAAGGTCGCCACTGTTTGCGGTGCTTGTTGAACGGCTTGTCGATGTGTGGCTGACAACTCCCGATCCATAACGCGGGGGAAGGTGCCGGGCCCAAACACAGCAAAAGGATTCACAAGCCGGCTCAGTCGATCTGCAAGCGAACGCTATGCAATCGTTGGCGATCGCCGCGTTGGCGAAAGTCTTCGAGGACGGCTTCCACTTCGGGTTTTAGGAAGTCGTTGAATTTTCGTTTGCCGCTGACTTCGACGATGAGACGTTTGTTGAAATCGAGCAGCGTAGGATTCAGCCACAATGTGACCGGGCCGCGGCCGCCAACCGTGATCGTTTTCTTGTTGTCTGACTCACCGGCGAGGATCTTTGCCGTGAGCCTAATTGGGCTCGGTGACTTCGGTGCGGCAACGGATACGGGGTTGGGCTTGATGGAGCGAGTGTCATTGAGCCCCGTATTCGACCAGCGGACCCAATGCAGGCGGACGTCGCGGGTGCGGAAGCTGCTGTAGTCAAAATCAGTAGGCTCGGTCGGGCGGCGATGCAGTTCCATCCAATCGAACAAGCGGTGAATTTCACTGTAGAACGATTCGTGGCCGCGACTCTTGTACTGCGCCACGACCATGTCGCAACTATTGCGCATCAAGTCTTCAAAGGGTTTTGCATTTCGGTTGTATAAGCCGAAATCGAATTCGCCCATCACGACATACCAAGATTGTTCGCGAGCGTTCTGACGGAGCTTCTTGCTGTCACGTTCGATGCCGCCAGAAATCGGCAGGATGCCAGCAAAGAGATCGGGATGAGACAGGGCGACATCAAAGGCCGCCTCGGCACCGCGACCATGTCCACTGAGATAGATTCGGTCGGAGTCGATCGAGAACCGGCGGCGAACATCGCGCAGGCATTCCCACACGATCGTCTCGGTCGGAGCGGGAAGCAGGTCGCCGGACTTCGGAGGGAGATATTCCGGAGCGATCACGATGTAGCCGTGACGTTGCGATTGCAGCGGTGAGCCGTCATCGCCGCCCCACCATTTCAAAGCGCTTTCGGGAGACAAGCCTCCTTCGTGCATGGCCACGATCAACGGATACGTGTGATGCGGATTGAACTCCTGCGGGACGAGCACCGAATACTTGAACGTCGTCGGATCGTCGTCGTCATCATCGCGCGTGCGCCCCGGTTCGTTGAGCGACAGTTTGAGAATCTTGCCCGGCTGCAATGCGGTTGTTTCGACGGTCGGTGGCAATCGCGGGATGAGTTGTTCGACCGTCTTCGGGCCGACACCTTCGGTCGCAGTTAAGTCGGCCAACGCCTGCTGCCGTTGCTGCGGATGTGAGGCTCGCAAGTATTGCATGACGTGAAACCGAGCTTGCCACAATCGAACCGCGTTTGGGAAATCGGTCGTCGCATTCGCATCACCCGCGACCCAGCCGGAATAGGCGAGCGCCAACTTTTGTGCCGCCGTCAATGAAGCATCTTTTTCCAGTTTGAGGAACGGTTCCAAACGAGAGAGCGTTTCAAAGTCGAGCTGTTGGATCACTTCATCGCGGAGCGGAGCGACCTGCGCCCGTTCTTCTTGGCTGAGTTCCGCCTGCAAATCGCCGAGCAATTGCTTCACACGTTCGATCTTGTCTTGTGCGTCAGTGAATTCATTCTGAAACGTCCTCACTTCGCGGAGGATGTCGGCACCGAGTTCTTGTGTTGGAAATGACTTGAGTGCGGCCAAGACCAAGCGATGCTGCCCGGCGGCTCGGCGATGTTTCAGTTCTTGAAGCAGTCGGCGTGCGAGCAACTGCCGCGCTTCGCGAGCGAACTGTTCGCAGTCCGGCTTTAGCTCAGGCCGATCTTTTGCGAGGCGTTCACATTCTTCTAATGCGGACTCATACATCCCGGCTTGTTGCAAGAATCTGACAACCGCAAAGCGTTCTTCTTTTTTCTCGGAGGTGGTCCAACGAGTCAGGATGCCGGTCAATTGCTCCTTCGGCAACGATGACGTGGCGATGCTGAATTCCCATTCGTGATTTAATCCCGTCACCGTGCAGGACTGCGGTCGCAATTGCGTGAGGCCCTGAATCAACGGCAGCGGCTTTCGATTCGGAGACAGGACGGTCACTTCACGATGACCGCTGTTGTTAAACGGGCTCACCGACAAGTAAGGCCCGACTGACTCAACCACCAGCGCCCCGCCTTGTCGCTTGGGCTTGATGTCGAACTTCTCGAATTGCGACAGCAGGACGTCTTCGTTGGGCTTTTCCTTGAGTTGGCGATCGGCGATCCAGTAGCGGCGCATGCCGTCGTCCAACATCCAGAACGAATAGATCAGGATCGCGTCTTCGTCTTTACCCGCTTGCAGCGGAATGTCCAACGTGATGGTCGGATACTTTTTGACAATCCCCTGTGGGATGCGGAATGACGACTTCATCACCAATTCGCCGGCACGACATCGACCGATCTCTGCGAACAACATCGCCATCAAGCTCAGCAAAGCGATCACGCAGCGCAACCGTCGAACTCGCGTAGCCATGACATCCTCCGCCCCACCGCGACAAGCTCGGCGGGGTTTGTTTGAAGAGGCCGATTTCTCCAGCGGCAAAAATTGCCGACGAGCTTGATGTAACGAACGCACGAACCCTCGAAGGATCGGTCGTTCGATTGATTGCGTTTCAAGCCGACTGGAAGAGTCCGAATAACTCGCCGAGATCAGGGCATCGCAAATCGAGATTACGGATTGGGCGCATCCGACTTGGGCGGGGTTGCCGCCGGATTCTCTTTCGCCTTCGTGGTTTCACCAACTTTGTCTAATCCCATTTGCATCGCGGCAAACTTCAAGACGAACGGAAACGCCAAGTAGGCTCCGTAAATCACCGCGCAGATGACGGCGATATAGATGATGAAGCCAACTCCGCCGAGCGCTCCTTCAACTTGGTCTCGAATCCAACGAAAGATTTTCCGACGCTTTTGCTCCTTCTCAATCTGCGCGTACATCTCTTTCATGTTGCCGGCACGCTTTTGAGCCGACTCTTTGGTGACACGCTTCTTCACGTAGGCTTCAAATTCCGGGTACGAGCCGATGGGAGCGAACTCCCCTTTCTCGCCTCGCTTCGCCGTCGCTTTGATGTCGATCAATTCCGCTTTGACCATTTGTTGAATCTGAGCCGCTTGCATCTTGCTGATGACTTGCTGGCCTTTGGCGTTCGTGTGTTTGACGTACCAAGAGGTCGAGTCCTTCGCGGCCAGCTTCTCCGTCGCTTCCAGAGCGATATCGGCGGAAGTCATCGCGACTGGAGGGAGTTTGACTTTGGGTTGTTTGCCATCCGGTCCCGCAGCGATGGTTCGTTTCGCAGCGACGCCGTCACCGCCGGTGATGAAGCTCAACGCCTGATGTTCGAGTCCCAGATTGTCGAGGTCGCGAATCAACTCTTCACAGGTTGCGTAACGATGGTTTTTGTCGCGCTGAATCATCTTGTCGATGATCATGTCTAGCTTCTCAGAGACTTCTCGATTGTGCTTACGCGCGTTGTCGTACTTGCCCGCCTCTTTCGCCATGATCAGCTTCACAACGGTATCGCCACCGAACGGCAGCTTGCCAGTGACGAAGTAATACAGTGTGATTCCCAGCGCGTAGATATCAGTGCGGCGGTCAGCACTCTTTGCATCGCGAGCTTGTTCCGGAGCCATGTACAACGGCGTGCCGAGTCCTGTGCCGCTTTGAGTCATCGACATATCTTCGTCGTCGATCACTTTGGCCAGACCGAAGTCGGCGACTTTCACGATCCCTTTCTTCGTCACCAGAATGTTGTCCGGTTTGATGTCGCGATGGATCATGTTGAAGTCGTGAGCCGCTCGCAGCGCGTCGGCACAGCGCAAAACAATGTGAACCGCATCGCCGATGGGCAGCTTGCCGAGCTTGTCCATCCACTTTTGCATACTGGGGCCGTCGATAAATTCGATCGCCACGTAATGCTGTCCGTTGGCCGAATCGGCCGCATAGGCTTTCACCGCGTTGGGATGATCGAGCTTCGCCATCGAGCGCGCTTCGCGAATAAAGCGTTCGACAAAGCCGGGTTTCTTAGCCATTTCTTTCGAGAGCAACTTCAACGCAACGGGCCGATCAAGACTCAACTGCGTCGCGAGGAACACTTCTCCCATGCCCCCTTGGCCGAGCTTCTTGCCGACCTCAAAGTCACCCAACACCAACTTCTTCTTCGGCTCCTGCGCTATGGGTTCGGCGTTGACGAACGTCTCACCCATCTCATCGTCGTCGGCTATCTTTTTGTCGGACACTGCGGGATCTCCTGCTGACCGAGTTCGCGATCTGTCGCTGGGATGAAATCGAAATGAGTTTGTAAAAAATGGCCCAGCGAATGAACTTCACACCCAAGTAGCTCGCAGCGTCCGCGAGGGCGAACGCTCCAAAACGCCTCGCCACGAATCAAACCAGCTAACCGTCTACCTTCGTTGACGCCTCGAAAATTACTGGGCGCATTATGGTTCTCTGGAGAATCTCTCGCAAACTAAGTCGCCCCGCCTGACGTCAACATGCGAGGCATCGTTGATGCGATCCTGTTTGTCAATCGGAGCGGGTATCAATAGGACATGCTGCGCAATGATTTCTCTTCCAGAAGCATGGTTCACGAAGCTGAAGGGCCGTAGGTCGGGTCTCCTGGCCCGACCGGACGCCTTGGAGAGCCGTCCTACCGATCAAGTCCTGCCGATCAACTTGACGTTGGCAGACCAGTAGTTTGTTTGCGAAACCGTGCCTAAACTCCTGCCGCCAACAATCCTCTTCTGAATTTTTGATCCATGATTAAAGCTGTTGTCTTTGACCTCGACGGTTTGATGTTTAATACCGAGGAAATTTTTCACGGGGCCGGTGTCGAGTTGATGCGGCGGCGCGGAAAGGAAATGACCTCGGAATTCTTCACGCTCATCATGGGACGTCGAGCTGAGGAAGGCTATCCGTTGCTCGTCGAGGCGGCTGAGTTGGCCGATGACCCGATTGAGTTGTGGATGGAATCGAAGCAACTCTTCCTCGACATGCTCGATCAGCAGCTCGCTCCGATGCCGGGGCTGTTTGAGTTGTTGGAGCACATCGAACGGAGCGGTCTGCCGAAAGGTGTCGCCACTTCGTCAGATCGACAGTATTTGCATCGCATCCTCGGACGGTTTGAAATTCTCGATCGGTTCCACATGACGCTCACAGCGGAGGACGTCACGAAAGGGAAGCCGGACCCGGAGATCTATCTCAAGGCCGCTCAGCGGCTCGGTATTGAGCCAAGCGAGATGATGGTGCTTGAGGACAGTCACAACGGGACGAAGGCGGCGGCGGCGGCCGGGGCTTACATCATTTCGGTGCCGCATCAACACAGTCGCTCGCAAGATTTCAGCACAGCCCGGCACGTCGCCAGCAGCTTGATTGATCCTGTCGTGCTCGCCATGCTCCGAGCCACCTGAAAGGAACCTCGCATGTCTAATTCCGAAGAAAGTCTGATCGCCGTTTTTGTGGATTTTGAAAACCTCGCGATCGGCGTGCGGGACATGCACCAAGGGGACTTCAAGATTCAGTTGGTGCTGAAGCGATTGCTGGAAAAAGGACGTATCGTCTTCAAGCGGGCTTATTGCGACTGGACCAACTACGGCACGTCAGTGCGTGAGTTTCACTCGCAAGGGATTGAGTTGATCGACGTCCCGCACACGCGCATGAGCGGCAAGAACAGCGCGGACATTCGCATGGTGGTCGATGCGCTCGACCTGTGTTACTCGAAGTCGCATATCGACGCCTTCGCGCTCCTATCAGGGGACAGCGATTTCTCGCCGCTGGTTTCCAAGCTCAAAGAGAACAACAAGCGCGTCATCGGCTGTGGCGTGAAGAGTTCGACGTCCGATTTGCTGATCGCAAACTGCGACGAGTTCATCTACTACGATGACTTGCTGCGAGCCGTCCAGAAAGCGAAGGCCGCTCGCCCACCGAAGCCGAAAGTCGCCGAGAAAGACAAAGACAAAGAGAAGGACAAAGACGCCGACAAGAAAATCGAAGCGATCGAGAAGCTCGTCGAGATCGTCCGCTCCCTGCAAGGAGACTACGAAACGCTGTGGGGCTCGCAGGTCAAACAGACCATTCGCCGCGTACACCCGGGTTTCAACGAAGCGTACTACGGCTACAAGAGCTTCACCGATCTCATCAAAGACGGTGCCTCGCAAGGCTTGCTGATGCTCGACTACGACGAGTCACGCGGCAACTACAAGGTTCGGCTGAAAGACGAGTGAGTTCACACAAATAAAACACGACGCGCCAGCGAGTGGTTGCGGTTTTGCCGGTGGTGGTTGTCTGAACCACTCGCTGGCGCGTCGTGCTACTCCGCCGAAATGCCGGTGAAGTAATTCGGTTCGCTGCCTGGACGCCATTTGATGTTGCAGCCGATGCTTGCTCGCTGTTCGGCAATCGCTTGGTCGGCGAGGACCGCATCGCAAGCGGCACGCAGATGCGAACCCGTGACGGGGATTCCGTTCGACGGACGACTGTCATCGAACTGGCCGCGATAGACCAGTTGCTGGTTGCCATCAAACAAGAACAAGTCCGGAGTGCAGGCTGCTCGATAGGCTTTCGCGACTGCTTGACTCTCGTCGAACAAATATGGAAAGCTGTATCCGGCAGTTTCGACTTCGGTCTTCATCTTCTCGGGTGAATCCGACGGATGAGCTGCAACGTCGTTCGAGTTGATCGCCACGACCGCAATCCCTTTCGCTTGGTACTCGCGAGCGAACTTCGCGAACTCCGATCGAATGTGAATCACGAACGGGCAATGATTGCAGATAAACGCGACCACAAGCCCTTTCGCGTTCGGAAAATCTTTCAGCGACATGAGCCGCGCATCCACGTTCAGCAGCGAGAAGTCTGGAGCCATCGTTCCCAACGGCAGCATTGTCGAAGCAGTCTTGACCATGAAACAAACCTTCTGGACAACAGTTTCGGAGAGAGAACATCGCCAGTCGTTGACGATTCTGGCGGGCAAAGTGTGTGCGGTGTGAGCGAGCGCTGCAAGCGGGCTCGGTGCTGTACCGCAAATGGCGGAGCATCGTGGGACGGGCACTCTTGCCCGTCTTTCTCCCGAACTCGACGGGCAGAAGCGCCCGTCCTACGGATTTACGGGACAACGTCTAGGCCGTGTTGACATTCTATTTGCGAAACTGGAGAGCGCTGGTAAACCACGTGAGTGGAATTTGCCTCAAGGAGGCGGAGTGTCATGCGGCGGTTT
>JAYUFI010000734.1:0-1519 GCA_043738805.1 Planctomycetaceae bacterium
CAGCGACTTCTTCGCCACCGCCGCTTTCGCCGCCTTCTTCTTCGCTATCGTGTCGAGTCTTCAACGCAGGAGAATTCGAGTTGCCCAATTCAGAACCGCCGAGAGGAGCAACAGCCTACCGACTGAACTGAACTCGCGACAGAAACCGGTGGCAATTGAGCTTTGTCACTTCGGCCGTAGTATGCGTTGCATCGGGTTGTCGTTTGCGGGTTGCAAACCGCGAGCAACCGAAGTGGCTTGAGTCGGCGCGGGGAGTTGGTCGCCTTCACCCCGTCCGACTCCGGCCTGCCCGATCAACGAAAGGCGAATTCATGGCGGACCAATCGCCGGACAGTGAAGACGCAGACATGCGCCGACTTCGGTTGTCGGAAGACTCACCCCTCATCGAGTCGTTAGGGCAGTTCTTACGAGAGTTGGACATTGTTCACAGCTCGTGGCTTTATGCGACAATGGACTTGGCGGAAGCACAAGAGCGTCTGTTTCGGTCAAGAAGTTGCGTTAAAGAACTTGTCGATCACGGAATAGTCCCACCGCCGGGGCAGACTGGAACTCAGTTTGGGGCAGGGTTGTTGAACCTTGTCGAAGAAGCCTGGCATCTTTGCCGATTCGTCCATTCCATTCCGCCGGACGCCAACCTCAAGGAGGCTGACGGTCGGAGACTCCTCAACCAAATGCGCGAAAGGCTGCCAGCAATTCACGACGAGTTGCGAAAGGCTTGGCTGCACCTGAAACATGTTGCGTCTTTGGAGTCTGGCGCACGAGACAAGACCAAACGCAACTCAAAGAAACGACCTGCACATCGGCCACCGGACACCGACGCCAAACAAGACGCGAAGATTCGTGAGCAATGGCAGGCATGGCAAGCAAAGGGAAACCAGCGGTCGATTGCCTTGTTCGCTCAGGAGTTTGGATACGACGAAGCTGAAACACGGGCTGCGTTTGAGCGTGTTCGTTCTCGCCGGAAAAAGTCAGTCAAGCAAATCTGAGTTATTCCGGCGAGACTGTCGCGGAGCGACTTCCTCAGACAAACGGCGACGTTCGCTGAATGCGTCACCGGAATAACTCCATGCTTTCCGTTGAGCCTCCGTTGAGGCGCGGAAACTCTCGCTCATCACGCTGAAGCTGATGATGCGACGTGGTCGCGCCGGCTCGGCAAACACTCTCACAAATGAATGAGAGGTTGGGCGATGCTGACACAAACCCTCAACGCTGCCGCCGAGCGAATCGGCGGGCAGGAGTCGCGGGCTGATGCGACGGTGACTCATGTTGACGCTGACGCTTGCGCCAGCCGCTATGGCATCTCGAAACGCCATTGGCTGCGGTTGGTCGATCGAGGCGCGGCTCCCTCTCCAACTCGGTTCGGCCGGCTCGTGAGATGGTCCCTCAATTCGCTGGCGTCTTGGGAAGCGAGCAATTGCAAACCGATTCGCCAAGTCGGGCGAACGAAGTGACTGACTCTCGCAATTTCAATGGGTGTCATTCGATCTTCGGGAGCAACGATCATGGCGAAAGAAAACTG
>JAYUFI010000735.1:0-4105 GCA_043738805.1 Planctomycetaceae bacterium
ACCAAACGCTGTGGCCGACAACCGCCGTGATTGAGGCAGAAGCGAATCTCTTCTCGACCGGCATGAACGATGACCGTGGTTTGATCATCGGCCATGATGTTCCACCACGCGGAAAGATCACGCACACGATACGGATCGACTGCGGCAGAACGTTCCGGGGTTGCCAGTTGGAGCAAGCAAAGCTCCGGCAAATAAGTGTGCTCGGAGACGAATTCCGTATCGAATGCGACGACACCTACCGAGCGAATGTGTTCGCAAAGTTCGTCAAACGAACTTTGGTCTTCGATCAGAAGCTGTATCTCCGCAGGCATCCGCACCACTCCGTTGAGCAGACGTCACCCCGCGAGGTCGCGTGGGCGAAAACCGGCCACTGCCGGCTCGACGAGTCGTCGTAACTCCGTTAGGCGGACATGTTGACATCGAAGCGAACGACTCGCAAGCGTGTGATGTTGAGTGACGTTCTGGACTTTGCCGAACTGGCCTTCGTAGAATCCCCGCCGTTTCCCGCCACGGTTCGCATTCGGCATTGGCCGATGTCCCGCCTGATTCGCTCACCTCCACAGTTCATAAGGTCACGGCATGAGGTCTCGCGTCCAAGCCGCTGTCGCTGGCATCGTTAGCTGTGTCTCGCCGTTGTTGCTTTTGCTGATCGCTTTCGGCTTTGTCGTAATACCCGGCGGCTGTCACAAGCAAGAGGATATCTCACGCTACACGGTGAAGAAGTTGTCCCCGGTTGAGAAGGAGGCTTCGTCTGGCTCATCATCGAAAGACGAAGCGTCACAGCCTGCTGCCGATCAAGGTCCGCCTGATCGAGATCGAATGCTGGCGGCAATCGTGCCTCATGGAAAGATGGCGTGGTTCATCAAGATGACCGGACCACGCGTGCCGGTCGCTGAAAAAATGGGAGAGTTTCTGGCACTCATCGGCTCGCTGAAGTTTGCCGAGGGCGATGACGCGCAGCCCGAATGGACGCTTCCCGAAGGCTGGACCTCCGAGAAAGGCAGCGGCATTCGCTTCGCAACACTACGAGTGAAATCGGCGGACCAACAACTCGAAGCGACGGTGATCCCGCTTCCCGCGCAAGACCCAACGTCTGCCGATTACGTGCTCAGCAACGTCAATCGGTGGTGCGAGCAGATGGGAATTCCCGCACTGAAGAAGTCTGACCTCACCGCAGAAGAACCTCCGAAAAACGTAGAGGTCAAACAGCTCGATGTCGCCGGGACAACGGTCACACTGGCAAATTTGGTCGGTCGTCAAAAGTCCGACGGCATGGGAGCCGCACCGTTTGCGCCGTTTGCGGGTGGCCAGAAGACTCCGCCGAAAGCGAAGCCGGCGGAGCAACCTCAGAACGATCAACCTCGTAATGCTGTGCTTCCAAAATGGACTGTGCCGGACGGTTGGAAAGAGACCGCAGGAAATCAGTTCTCGCTCGCCGCGTTTGCCGTGCAAGACGATGGCAAGTCGGTGAAGACCACGGTCAGTGCCGCCGGAGGTGACCTGTTGCAGAACGTCAATCGCTGGCGCGGCCAGTTGCAGTTGCCGGAATGGTCCCAAGAAGAATTTGTCAAAGCGGTCAAGACGTTGACGGTCGATGGCGTTGAGTCGCCGTTGGTTGAGTTGGTCGGCACCGACGCGCGCACCAGTCAACCCTCCTGTACTTTGGGAGTCATCGTACCGCGAGGTGGGCAAGCGTGGTTCTTCAAACTGACCGGCGAGGTCAGTTTGGCTCAGCGTGAGAAAGCGAACTTCGAGAAGTTCGTGCAGTCCGTGAAGTTTTCCAAGTAGGAGCCAGCTCATGGCGACTGACATTTTGAATGACCACGCCCAGGCAGAAATGCCTGAAGAATCTCATGGGTTCTCCCAGCAAGCGACCGCCGCTTTGGGACCAACGATTGTCGCGATTCTCAAACCGTTGGCCTCGTTGAAGCTGACGGTCGCGTTGTTGGTCATGTCGATCTTCATCGTGCTGGCTGGGACGATGGCGCAAGTTGACAAAGACATTTGGCAGGTCGTCGATGAATACTTTCGCTGTCCGGTGGCGTGGATCGACTTGCAGATTTTCTTTCCGCCGTCGTTCTTTCCGAGCAAGCCCAACATCCCTGATTGGCTGGTGGTTCCGTTTCCCGGCGGCTGGCTGATTGGCGCGATGATGTTTCTGAATTTGACCGCAGCGCACGGATTGCGTTTCAAGCCACAGGCGTCAGGAGCTCGCCTTTTGGGCGGACTCGCCGTCATTGGTCTCGGTGGTTTGACGACGTGGTTGGTTGTTGTCAGCGGTAGTAGCTCGGACGGCATTCAAGCAGATAGTTGGATCACCTGGGGAACAATCTGGTTGTTGTTCAAACTGGGACTGACAGCCGCTGTCGCCGGGATGTTCAACATGCTCATGCGGCTTCGTCCCAAGGATACAGCGGGGACATCGCCGTTTGAGTTTGTCAAATCAACTCAAGGTCTCATCGGAACCCTATTTAGCGTGGGACTTGCCGGGGTGACTTTTTGGTTGTGGTACGAAGGCGAAGATGCGCAGCTCGACGATTCGTCGATGCGGATTCTATGGCAACTCATCAAGGGGACGATCGCGGGGCTCGTGTTGCTCGTTGGCTGTTGGATGGTTTTCAAGAAGCGAGCTGGCGTGGTGCTAATTCATGGAGGCATCGGCCTCATGATGCTCAGCGAGTTGCTCGTCGGCATGACGGCGGTTGAGAGCCAAATTTCATTGTTGGAAGGAGAACGGAGCAACTTTGCTCGCGACATTCGCTCGATTGAGTTGGCGGTCGTTGAGCCCAGTGGCGGAGACGAAGAAACAAATGTCGTCGTCGCCGGAACACGGTTGTTGAAAGGTTTCGTTCCCGAACAGATCGACAAAGATGGCAAGCTCAAGAAGGCCACGACACCGGGAAGTAAGGTGACTCATGAGGCACTCCCGTTTGACGTGCAAGTGACCGAGTTCTTCAAGAACGCCAACATCCGTCGTGTGCAGAGTTCAGACAAAAATCCGGCGACTGAAGGGCTCGGAACGACATGGTTCCTGGAACCCGCGCGGGCCTCTACGGGAACCGATTCGGATAGCAAAGTTGATTACTCGGCCGCCTACGTGAAGCTCATGAAGCGCGGGACTGATGAGGTCATCGGAACGTTTGCCGTCAGCGTCATGCTGTCGGAGGAAGGGCAAGCGGATCACGTCACTGTCGATGGCAAGACGTTCGATGTGTCGCTCCGATTTCGGCGGCACTACAAGCCGTACATCGTCGAACTGCTGGACGTTCGCAAAGACGACTACATCGGCACCGACACGCCGCGCAACTATTCGTCCGACATTCATTTGATCGACACGGCTCACGGCAGCGAATTGACGTACCACATTTGGATGAACAACCCACTGCGTTATGCGGGTGAAACGTTCTATCAAAGCGGTTATCACAAAGTTCCGCTGACCGGCGTCGAAGGGACGTCGCTGCAACTGGTGACCAACTCCGGTTGGATGATTCCGTACGTCGCTTGCATGATCGTCGCCGTCGGCATGTTGTCCCATTTCTGTGTTGCGCTATTGCGATTCTTGGATCGACGTACGCGTGAGACTCAACCGATTGAAACGGCAACCGGCGGCCTCGGCTTGGAGGGGAAGATTTCAACGGCTGAGATTTCCGGTAATGGTCGCGGCCCGAAGACGCTTCCCGTGCGAAAAGGGAAAACCCCGGATGTCGTTTTGCCGACGTCGTCGGGGCCAGCATGGATTCCGATTCTCGCAGTCGTCGTGATGGTGCTGTATGTCGCCAGCAAAGCGCGGCAGCCGCAAGTCGGGCCGAACGACTTCGACCTCGGCGAGTTCGGTAAGCTTCCGATCGTGGCAGACGGCCGCGTCAAGCCGATCGACACTTATGCTCGCAACACGCTGAGAATCATTTCGGGCAGCGAGACATTCAAGGACAGCGACGATCGAACCCAACCGGCGATCCGCTGGTTACTCGATGTGATCGCTCAGCCAGAGAAGGCCAAAAATCATAAGGCCATCCGCATCGACAATCTTGATGTGACAGAAGCGTTAGGGCTCAAACCGCGCAAGGGTTTCAAGTACGCGCCCACCGAGTTCTTGGAACATGCG
>JAYUFI010000736.1:0-4103 GCA_043738805.1 Planctomycetaceae bacterium
GATTCGTCCTTGAGCGGCTTCTCGAATCGCTTGAAAAAGTCGGGACGGCGGAGACTGTTCGCAAACGTAACCTCGAGCCCCGGCGGAAATAAGCAGCCGGACGAAAGACGATTCGCCGTGAGAAGAAGTCACCACAATGTTGATCGCTCGGTGCTCCTGTGATAGTGATTCGATCAACGACGTGCCGAACCCCGTGCGCGGCGAAACGGTCATCACCACAACGTTTGGTTGGGTCAGTTTGATCTGCTCCGAGATCACGCTGGCCTGATTCACCTCACCAACGATGACAAAACCAGAAATTGACCCCAGTAACAATCGCAACCCGGCTTGTGGTAACGCCAAGTCAGATGCGAGCAAAAGTCGAATGGAATCCATTCATCATTCTCCCGCGCAATGTGGAGACACCCAACTCAAGAACAGGCCCGCGAAATCATTCTGCGAAATGATCCGCTATTCGTGAGTGTTGGATGAAGTTCACATGATCGCGGGCGGAATCTAGCCCATTTACTGGCGAGGTTGTAATCAGGAAACACCTTAGCTTGGGCAGGTAATCACCTGAGCGAACCAAGTTGATACCGTCGGAGGAATGTCTACCGATTACTTGTTACTTGCTCGATTGCAGGTAATCCGCCGCAAAGCTTTCATCTTCTCGCAGCGAACGCTTCATCTCAGCCAGCCGCTGGCGAATACGTTCGACGGTGTTCGTGAGCGGCTTCGAGAGGATGCGGACGATCTGCGAGGGGCTGTATTGCTCCAACTCTTTCACCGTCTGCACGCGCAGAAACTCAAAGATCTGTCGAGCGTGAAAGTCCTCCTTGAAGAGCATGTAGAGCTTTTCTTCTTGAGTCACGAGCGGTCGGCCCAGCGAAATTTCAGGAACCGCTGCCGGCGGCTTCGGTTCAGCGGGCTTGCTGATCGGTACCACTTTTTTAGCAGGCGATTTTGCGTTGCCGCTGACTTTGGCTTTCGAAGCGGCCGCTTTTGTTTTTGGCTTGCTGAGCGAGGCCGACTTCTTGAGAGGCTTCGCAGTGACCGGCTTCACGGACTTCGCACCTTTGGAGGAACTCTTGGCAACAGGTTTCTTTTTCACGGCCACGTTTCTTTCTCCTCAATTCTCAACGTCGCTCAGGCGGCTCGTTTGAGATTTATACCTCGTACGGTCTTCAATGAGAGGTTTTGCACGATCGTATAACCGCACGCCGCAGGCACGCGCGTTTTGAAACGCGCGTGCCTGCAGCGTGCGGTTAAACAAGCGAGCGAGACGTTTCGACAAACGCCGAGCGGTATCGAGACAATCCCCCGCAATTCCACTCGCAAACCGCGAGGCCGCAGGCGAACTGATACCGCGAAGCCACATCATGGGCCAAGTCCCTCGTGCGGGCGCGGCTTCGAGCGAGACCACGGCTGCGTTTCGAGGATTGCAAAGTGTTCCGAACACGCAGCGACATAGTATCGCGAGCGATCTCACTAACCAACGGACATCTCAATCACACGCTTCGATCGTGTCTCGCAAAGTATCGCCAAATGTCTCAAACTGCGATTCAAGCTGAGAAGTTTGAGTCCCCCATCTGCCTTTTGTGATCCCCGCCTTCAGGAGCCTGCCGTGAAACGTGTCTACAGGATCAATTTATTCTTGTTCGTCACATTCTCGTTGTTTGTGTCATTCGCTTCGGGGGCTGATTGGCCGCAGTGGCGTGGGCCGGAAGGACAAGGACATTCCGATGCGAAGAACTTGCCGCTCGCTTGGAGTGAGTCACAAAACGTTGCCTGGCGGATGGCGATTCCAGGACGAGGTTGGTCGTCGCCGGTCATTGAAGGCTCGCAAATTTGGATGACAACGGCGATTGAGTCTGAAGCCTCAGAAGAGGAAAAACAGAAGCGACTCGCGGCGAACACGGGCAATCAGCCGTTGAACATTTCTGGGCGGCTGAGTCTGCGAGCGGTCTGTGTTGATCGAACGACCGGCAAGTTGTTGCACGACATCGAACTGTTGTCTGAAGACTCGCCGGAGCCGATTCACGCTTTGAATTCGTTTGCCTCGCCGTCGCCGATCATTGAAAACGGGCGGCTGTATTGTCACTTCGGGACGAACGGGACCGCGTGCCTCGATACGCCGACGGGCAAGGTCGCGTGGACGAATCGTGAGCTGCGGCTGAATCATGAAAACGGGCCGGGGAGCACGCCGATGCTCTTCGGAGACCTGCTCATCATTCATTGCGACGGCAGCGATACACAGTATGTCGCCGCGCTGAACAAGTTGACTGGCAAAGTGGTCTGGAAGACCCCGCGAAGTGGGACGATGGACCCGAATCCACAGTTGAAAAAAGCGTACGGCACGCCGCTCGTCACTGAATTAGGCGGACGACCAACAGTGATCTCACCCGGTGCCGATTGGTTGTATGCCTACGATCCAGAGAGCGGTCGTGAATTGTGGAAGTTGAGTTACGGGGCTCAAGGATTTTCGATTGTGCCGCGCCCCGTCATTGGTCACGGCATGGTCTTTTTCAGTACGAGCTTCATGAAGCCGGAAATCCTCGCCGTGAAGTTGAACGGCACTCCAGAAATTGCTTGGCGGTTCAAGAAGCAGGCTCCCAACATGCCGTCACCACTATTGGTCGGAGATGAACTGCTTGTGATCGCGGACAAAGGAGTCGCGACGTTGTTGGACGCGAAGAGTGGCGACACGCTCTGGACCGAACGGCTCGGTGGCAATTTCTGTTCGTCGCCACTGTTTGCCGACGGTCGCGTTTATGTTGGTAATCGCGAGGGGCAAACGTTCGTGCTTGCACCGGGCAAGGAATACAAGCTGCTCGCAACGAACACGCTCGATGGCCAAATCATGGCGACTCCAGCAGCGGTCGATGGAGCGTTGTTCGTGCGGACAGACAAGGCGCTCTATCGTTTGGCGACTTCAGTAGCCCCACAGAAATAATGACTCAGACAAACGAGGCGGCGTCAGCCCACTGATACTTCTGCGAGTTCACCAGGGAGCTGACGCCGTCCTGCTCGCCTTCACTCTTTTTGACCAGATCGGAGCCAATATGTCGAACTCTTCCACTCTGTTCGAGCGACTCGGTGGCGTCTACGCGATCGCGGCGGTCGTCGATGATTTCATCGACCGCATCATGGAAGATCCGCGTTTGAACGCGAATCCGAAAGTGGATGAGGCGCATCACCGCGTCTCGAAAGCGGGGTTCAAATACTTGGTCACCGAGCAAGTCTGCTGGGCGGCCGGCGGGCCTCAAAAATACTCGGGCCGATCGATGCACGACTCGCATGTGCATCTCGACATCACCGAGGGCGAATGGCAGGCGTTCCTCGACGACTTGCGGCAGACGTTCGACAAGTTTCAAGTGCCGACAACCGAACGAGCGGAGTTGGTCGCGATCATCGAAAGCACAAAGTCCGACATCGTACGAGCGTAGTGGGAATTGCCGGAGATGGCGTCCTCAAGGAGAGGAGTGGGAGCGACCGAAGCGCGTGCGGGCAAAGTTATGCGAGCTGTTTGCGTGCGATGTGGACATGATTTCTTAACGCTTCACTGCTCCAAACGCGGCGAAGCAGGCGTGCTTGTGCAGAATCTCAACTTCGTGAAAACCGACGCGACGAAGCAGGTCGAGTTGAAACATCAACGGCCGAGGTGTGTCTTCTTTCGCGACGTAATCAAACACCGCATCTCGATACGCCTCGTTCTTGAACGCGGTGAGATACTCCCCATATCGCGCCCACTGGATTTGCTGCACTGCGGGGATCGAGCTCTCGATCAGATCGAAAATCCAAACGGAACCTCCCGGCCTCAATGCTTCAAAAAATTGTTGAAAGACTGCGTGCCACTCTGAGTCGGATCGCAAATGATGCAGCACTGCCGCAGCGAGGATGATGTCGAAGCGTTGCTGACCAAGTTCAAGCTGTCGGATGTCGGACTGAATCGCCTCAACGGTTCCAGTCGTCTTGGGCTGAATTCGTTGAGCGGCTCGATCGAGCATTGGACGACTGAGGTCAACGAGCGTGACATTGAGATTCGGCAGGCGTTCCAGGAGCTTCAGCGAGTAATTGCCGGCACCACACCCAACATCGAGCAAATTGACGGCGTTTGGTGTCGT
>JAYUFI010000737.1:0-1517 GCA_043738805.1 Planctomycetaceae bacterium
CTCATCGGAGCGTCGGCAATACATCCCGATTGGGTTCATGGACCCACGGACGCTCATCAGCGATCTCTGCTTCATCAATACGAGTGTCACGCTGTTTCATTTCGGGGTGCTGTCGTCGTCGATGCACATGGCGTGGGTCCGGCAAGTGTGTGGCCGACTGAAGTCGGATTACCGCTACTCCGTCAAGCTGGTCTACAACAATTATCCTTGGCCCGATTCGTCAACGGACAAACGCCGAAAGGCGGTCGAGACGAAAGCTCAGGCGGTACTTGATGCCCGCGCGGCATTCCCCGATGCGAGCCTGGCCGACCTGTACGATCCCGTCACCATGCCTGCGAAGCTCGCGAAGGCTCACGTCGAACTCGACCGAGCCGTCGATGCTTGCTATCGAACGAAAGCGTTTCAAAGCGACCGCGAGCGAGTCGAATTTCTCTTTGGCCTTTACGAACAGATCCGCTCGCCGCTGATCGCTGGATTGAAGACGCCCAAACGCGAGCACCGTCGCTAATGTCATCATGAAAGTGATCGTTTTAGAATTGTTATGGCCGGTCGGGAGACCGGCCATAACATAGGCTGCGACCGTCCGCGTCAAATCGCAGTCCTCAATCATCGTCTCGCCGAACTGCGATCGCGCTAAATTCCCTGTCGCGAGCATCTACGTCCGACATGCGTTGGACCTTTGCTGTTGAGGGCGCGGGGCTTAGCATGGCCCTGACGATTTCCTCTCACAGGCAGACAGGCATCTGTGCTGTGACTTGCCTTTGCCCCTCGCGCACAGCGTTTGGAGAATCTCACGATGCGGTCTTCGGTCTTCCTGCGTGTTGCGAATCTTGGGATTCGGATTTCGATTTTCGTGGCGATCTTTTCAGTCGCTGCGGCGCGCGGTGAGGACTGGACGCAGTTTCGCGGGCCGACTGGGTTGGGATACACGGCTCAGACGAATCTGCCGGTCAAGTGGGGCGGGGCGGACAATGAGAACGTCGTGTGGAAGTCGCCGCTGGTCGGTGAAGGGCACGCCAGTCCGATCGTGTCGGGCGAACGCTTGTTTGTCTGCACCGCGCGTTGGGCTGAGTCGGTGAAGGATCGCAAGGCCGTTATCCCGGAGCAGCATGTTCTGTGCTATTCGACGACCGATGGCAAGCTGCTGTGGGATGTGATCGTGGAGCCTGGTCCGTGGTTGCGTAACGATTTTCGTAGCGGACCTGGAGGCGGATATGCCGCTCCCACGCCGACCACGGATGGACAGCGAGTGTTTGTGGTCTTCGGATCGTCGGTGATCGCCGCGCTCGACTTCGAGGGCCGAGTTGTCTGGCGAAAAGAGATCGCACCGCACACGTTCGATGTGACCGTTGGCAGCAGCCCGGTGTTGTTCGAGGACTCGGTCTTGATGCTGTGCGCGATGGCGAACAAGAAGGACTCAAAGCTCATCGCTTACGACAAGGCCGATGGCTCAATCCGTTGGGAAGTGGCGCTGCCGCAAGCGGGATTTGCTCACAGCACGCCGCTGAAGATTGACG
>JAYUFI010000738.1:0-4097 GCA_043738805.1 Planctomycetaceae bacterium
AATTTGCAGCCTGCCATTTCCGCAACAGCGGAGAACGGCCAGGAAACACCGCCTCCATCCGACATGGCAAGATAGGTAGTCCGCCGTAACTGCTTGCCCCTCAACTCAAACCTTTTCGGATAGCCTCTCACACGGTGAAGCTGATGACATGGCGAGATGGCTCGGAGCGAAACGTCACGGAGTCGCCGACGTTTTTGGCGAAGTATCGCGACGGGAGCGGAGTCGTTCGAGAAGTCTCGACCAGTTGCCGTGTTGAGTCTGCGGCGCGTGCAGTGCTGGGCGGGTTGGAGAAGCGAGCGGAGAAAGTCCGAATTGTCCAAGCTGCTCGTGGCTCGCCTGCGACCGTCGGTCGAGTTTGGATGCGAGACGATCAAGACAACGACAAACGCCCGCTGTCGTCTGCTGACAGCGGGCGTCTTGAGGGTGGCTAATCGGACTTGAACCGACGACCCCCAGATCCACAATCTGGTGCTCTAACCAACTGAGCTATAGCCACCGTAGGCCGATCGAAAAGGAGAGCGCTGTCCGGTTGATCGGCGAACGCGGGAAAGTATCGGTAGTACTTCGTGGTCGCAAGGGACGCTCATTCGGCTCGATCGGAAATGAGGACGACCGAATCACAGTTCGCCGATGCCTGCTTCGATTTGGTCGGGAGTAAGCTGGATGACCTCGGTGTCGGGAAGACTTAACGCGAATGACTGGCTCTGACTTTGTTGAATGAAGATGACCTTTACGACGCAGCCGTGATCGAGTGCTGCTTGCACGAGGCGGCGACGAGAGTCGTCCCAAGTCAGGAAGATGCAGACGATCGACGAAATGTGCGGCAGTTCGGTCGAGAGTGCGGCACCGATGCGTTCAAACGGGTTTTCGTGGCAGGCGGGAACGTTGGCGAGAATTTCGAGCACGGCACCGATCGGCGTGGTATTGCGACCGGTGCGGAAGACATGCAGCTCAGGTCCGGCAGCAAAGACGTCCAGCAAGTGCTCGCCGCGCGAGAAGACATCGGCGACCGCTGCGGTCAGGCTGATGGCCGCTTCGAGGGACCGGTCATCACGTCGCCAAGGGAGCCGGTGGCGCGGGACGAACGTGTCGAGAACGAGTCCCAGCCGATGAAAGTATTCCTCTTGAAATTCGCGAACGACCGGACGAGCCAAGCGAGCCCACGAGCGAAAGTCGATGTGCCGAGGCGAGTCGCCGGGCATGTAGTCGCGGTTGCCGATGTATTCGGGCGACTCACCGATCTGCGATGTGAACGAAATCCCTCCAGGTTGATACCGGTTGCCGATCTTCAAATTGATGCGAGCCAGCGATTCAAACTTCGGGAGCACCAATACCGCAGGGGATTCTTTACGCCCCAATTGATTGCGGAATAGATTGAACGGAAATGTGGAGAACGCTCGCAGCGGCGGTATCTGATACAGACCACGACGGCGCGGCATGACTCGGATCGGGATTGCGACCGATTGGCCGGGAGGCAATGTCGGCACCATCCGCTCGTCACGATAGACCTTCCACGACGAGGGCAACTTGAAGCACTCAATGGACACGTCCAACAACGGCCAGCGGCTGTCGTTCGTCACCGTGAAATCAATCCGCACTGGCTGCCCGGCAGTCACACGATCAGGCCAGTCTCCTGAAATCGAAACGCTCAACCACCGCAGCATCGAAGCGACCGCTGATGTGACCAAGACCAGCGCCAACAACGTCACCGGGAGTTGGTAAATCGGCATATCATCCGTGATTGATCCCGCCGCTGCGGAAACGGCCAATGCAACCAGCACCACTTTGCCAGCGGGCGTGAACGGATACAGCCAAATATAGAACAGCATTCCTTGAAACGGACGTTCGCGGAACATCGCTCGATCCGCGAGGATCGGTCGCATTAACGCGGCCCACCAACGCGAACGAACGGTTGGTTGTGGCCGGACAGGCTTCGCGGAATCAACCGACATGAGTTCGCGTTCCCAATGGAGATGAGTCACAAAGACTGTGTCGCGACGCGATTCACGACGCGGAGCGTCGTGCCACAATCTCGCACTGTTGTGCTTACGACCTTCGTCTACGCTCCGCCAACGACTTCAAACTGCACGGTCGAACCTTCGGGTTTTTGGACATCAATCTTCAGTTCAGGCACTTCGCGATCGGAGACTTCAACTCGCAGCGTGATCGTGTGCCGTCCGGGTTCGAGCGTTGCTTCGATGTCAGTCTTTGAGTCAAAGGCTTCGGCATCGATCCACGCTTGGAAGGTTTCGGTGGAAGAAACATGCAACGCCAGCTTGCCCGCTTCGTTGACTTGAACTTCGCCTTGCAGAATCAGAACCGTTGGCGTCTTGCCAGAACGCAGTTCTTCCAGGGGCAATGTTCCGGCGACTTTCGCGTAGGCCGTGGTCCATTCCTCTGGCTGACTGCCGAACACGAATTGGCGGATGTGTTCGAGGTGCGGGACTTCAGCGGTCAATTCTTTGGCCGGCTTCTTCAGGACTCGCCAACGTTGAATGCTGGGAGTTTTGCGGATTCCGTATTCGCCCGGCTTGCCGAGTTCGGAGATGAACTTGGCGAGGTCCAGTACTTCGCCGCGCGTCATGAATTTCGTCAGACCTTGCGGCATCAGTGATTTCCCTTCGGCCTCTTCTTCGATGTCGGCGGTCGGGATCACGATTGTCTTGCCTTGCACGTCGCGAATGCGGACGCGTGTGTCGTCTCGGTCGATGACGACACCGGTCAGGACGTTACCACTTTCGAGCACGAACACCTTAGTGACGTATTGCTCTTTGACCGCGAGGTTCGGGTTCAGAATCGAGTTCACGACATAATCGACCGGCGACGAACCGCCGACGGCACTCAGATCAGGACCGACTTGCCCGCCCGCTCGGCTGACGCTGTGGCAGCGCATGCAACTGACGTCTGCTCGGCGAAAAATTTTCTCACCGCGCACCGCGTTCCCCTGCGCGATGACTTCATTCACGAGTTCCGCCACTTCCTGCTGCGTCGGCAGAGGAACGTCGGCCGCGATCCCCGCCGCATCGCTCAACACAGCCGACAGCGCGGTGTCACTCCGTCCCACCGAGTACATGTATCGCAGCGACATCTTCGCGACATCGACCGACAGCTTGTTCTCTTTGATCGCAGCGGCCAGACGATCAGAACCCTCCTTGCGATTGAAGAACGCGTCGAGCATCTCCGCCGGATTGTCCTGAGCCGTCGCGTCCTGCAACACGGCGGCCCCTTGAGCCGCTGCTACCGGCAAGTCGATGCCGATCAATCCCGCCGCCGCAATCATTCGCACGCCGACAGGACGACCGGCTCCCGACAACTTCAGCAACGTTTCCTTGCTGCTCGCATCGCCGATCGCGACGAGTCCTTCGATGGCCGCTCGCTGCAAATCGGCGGACGATTTTTCGTCGGTCGCGAGCGCTTGCAGCGACTTGGCAATCGACGACACCTTCCAAGTCGCCGCCAAGCGAATCGCCGCCAATTGCAGCGCCGGTTGCTTGGCACTCACCAATTGGTCGAGCGCCGTGAGATCCCCTACCGGCTTGATCTTGCGTGTCGTCGCTGCCTCACCGAGCCAGCTCATCGCCTTCAAACGCAACTCGGCCGAGAACCCTTCCGGCTGCGCGACCTTGTCGAACACGACTTTCAAATCGTGCTCGTTACCCCGGTTGCAAATCATCTCCACAACGGTCCCTTGCCGCTCCGCCGGAAGCCGCCCGCTCTGGAACAGCTTCATCACGGGACCGACGGCGCTGGGGGGATCGTCGGCGAGGACCGTACTCACAAAACATAGACCGAAAAGCCAAAGTGCAACGACTCGTCGCAAGAGATCAGAAGGCAACATCGGAACGAACACCTTTGGAGTGGCTTTCAATCAAACTACTTCTTCAACGCCTTCACTCGGCGGTCCAGGGTTTTGTTGGTTTCGTCGAGTTGGAATTTAAGGTAGGCGTCTTGGTCGTGGACGAGCGATTCGACGGCGATTTCCGAGGCTTTCACGGCGTCGGCTCCGGTGAAGTAGCTCAAGGCCCAGATGGCTTGCAGGCGGACGTTGGATTTCTCGTCGTTGACTTGAACTTGCAACAGTTCGAGCGGTTTTGAAA
>JAYUFI010000739.1:0-10840 GCA_043738805.1 Planctomycetaceae bacterium
CCTTGGCCCTCGCAGGACCAGGGTCTCGAAAAATCCGACAACTCCTAGAAAACGCGGTGGCCTTGGCCAGCTAAAGTGCAAAAGTCGAACTGAGCGGATGCTGAATAACCGCTTGTCAGTCGAGTTCTTGCAACAGCTTCAGCAGCGCGGGATCGGTTGGCGTCTTCGCTTTCGCGAGCGTTGTCGGCATCGGCAGGCCGACGGGTGTGACCGTGATCGTCTTTGTGTTGAACTTCTCGTTCAACTTCTGGACGTGCTCGTCGATACTCGCAAAGTAGGCGGTGTGTTGCTTTCGCAGTTCCGTTAGCGAACGAGCATTACGGTCGGCAATAGGATGCGGCGCGCCAAAGTTGGCCACGTTAAACCGATCGTGCGGCAGCCAGAATTCCTGGACCGTGATCCAGATGTGAGGATTATGTTCGAGAGCCAGCTTGCAGGATTTCAAAACAAACCCAAAGTGTCGACGAGGGCGATTCCACGCGGGATTTTCCTTTGACTTCGCGGCCAGTGCAGTCCCGCCGTTGAGGTGAAACCGTTACCGTCCGCCAGTTGCTGAATTCACAAGAACTCAGGCCAATTCCGTGACAGCGAAGAAGTCAGAACTGAGTTCTTGCGAACTCAGCTACGAATTCAGCCCGACTCACAAAACAAAAAGGGGTGGTATTGCTCAATGCGATACCACCCCTTTTTTGATGATGCTCAGGTCAACAGGCCATTGATGAACTCAAAGATCGATTCTGAAGTTTGAGTCTGCTCGGTGACCGCTGGTTATTTCTTTCCGCACTTCTTGTTGGAGCTGTGCTTGTTCGAAGCGGCCTTGTTGGACTTCGCTTTGCAGGAGCTGTGTTTATTGGAAGCGGCTTTGTTCGACTTCGCCTTGTCCGAGCCACACTTGTTCGACTCGGCCTTGTGGGAGTTCGCCTTATTCGAACCGCACTTGTTGGAACCGCCCTTATTCGAGCCACTCTTGTGGGAGTCGGCCTTGCGTGAGCTACCGTTGCAGTCGTCGCCGAAGTTAAAGCAGCACGCCGTAGGGACGATGCGGTCTTCGAGACGAGTGATCTGGAATCGAGAAACGCGAGTCGTGGTGTTCAACATGGTTGGTCCTTAAATCAGTCGGTGAGAGTCGTTGGTTCGGCTGAAGCGTTTTCAGCGGCGATGTGTTCATTCTTTGCAGAGTGCGTGCCAACCTTGCCAATACTGTTAAACAGAACGTAACTCCTTTGAGTCATTCGTGTTGATACCCGGTTTCGATAATGACGATTAGTCCGGCGTGATGATGTTAGCTCACAGATCAACTCGTTGAATCGCTCCGAATCTCTGCGACAGTCGTCAGTTAAACGCGTGTTGCTCTGGCGACACGTCGGTCGATGATTCGCCACACACCGACTCACGCACTGTCCACCACGCTTCAAATCGTGAGCTAGATTCGTGCGACGAAGTTTCTGTCAGCATGGGAACTTTGCCGGGAGTCTTTGATCGTTGACGGCTCCATGCTCCGCCACCGGCTGACACAATCCCGATCTCACGAGAGACCGCCATGTCCAAGAAAAAACAGACGTCTGAAGAGAAGTGCCCGCATTGCAGCTCCGGCCGCGAGACGTTCCGGTACATCAAGAACATCTTCAACTTCGACGTCGACCTCGCTCGGAAGATCACCTCCGATGGGCGTGAGGCGATTGAGTTGGAGCCGGACGACGTGCATTACAGCGTTGATATGAGCCGCATCTTTCCCGAGCACGTCAAGCACGTCAGCACGAAGTATCCCGGCATCATCGCTCATATTTGGTATCCGCAACCGGACGGGGAATTGTTGCACGGCCATGTGTTGATCGACGGCCATCATCGCGCGGCTCGCTGTCTAGAACTGGAAATCCCGTTCTACGTTCACATCTTGAGTGAAGTCGAAAGCCGACAAGTGCTGCTCGAAGGACCGGATCTGGACGCGATCTTGGGGAGCGTTGAGGCTCACGATTCACAACACGCCGAGCAGAATGAATTGGTGGCGACCAGTTAGTTCTGGATATTGCGATGTCTTCCGCGACTTCAGTTTTGCCGAAGGTCCGCCGGGATTTGGTCATCAGCCAAATCTCGGACAGTGAGACCGTTGTCAAAATTCCGTCGCGCGGCGAGTACTTCAGCCTCGGTCAAGAAGAGAGTTTTCTTCTGGATCTGATGCAGAGCGAAACGACATCCGACTTCATCCGTACTGCTTTTGAAAGGCGGTTCGGCGAAAAACTGGCTCCGGAAGATGTCGATGATTTCCTCAAGGTGGCCGATTCGCGCGGGCTGTTCGACTCCGAAGGGAGTGTTGTCAGCAAGCGGTCGAGTTCCCGGCAGAGCAATGACGAGGACGACGAAGAGGATTTCGCTTCGACGTCGCGGCAGAGCCTGCTCTCGTACCGTTTGAAGCTGTTTGATCCGGATCAATTTCTCAACTGGCTGACTCCACAGATTTCGTGGATCTGGTCGATCGGGTTTCTGCTGGTCTCGCTGGCCACGATGGGTTTCGCTCTGTGCATCACGTTGGCCAATCGCCAAGAGTTGTTGGCCTCGTTCTCCGGCTCGATGCACTGGGAAACGGTAGTCATGGTGTGGATCGTGCTGATCGCCGCGTCGATGGCGCATGAGATCGCACACGGACTGACCTGCAAACGATTTGGCGGCGAGGTCCACGACGTCGGTGTGATGCTGATGTTTTTCTTGCCCTGCATGTACTGCAACGTGACCGATGCGTGGTTGATCCGCGAGAAATGGAAGCGGCTCGCGATCACGGCGGCGGGGGGCTATTGCGATCTCTGTTTGTGGGCGCTGGCGGTGTTGGTTTGGCGGATCACGGTTCCCGACTGCCTCGTGAATTATTTGGCGTTCATGGTGCTGACCGTTTGCGGAACGCGAGGGTTGATCAACTTCAATCCGCTGCTGCGGCTCGACGGTTATTACTTGCTCAGCGATTGGCTGGCGGTGGCCAACCTGCGGAAGCGTTCGCACGAACGTTGGATGGATTTCGTCCGCTCGTGGTTGTGGGGCGCGGCTCGTCCGAAGCCGCAGCCGCGCGGCTTGTTTTTGGTCTGTTACGGAGCACTCTGTTGGTTCTTCGCCATCGGCTTTCTCGACTTCATCTTTCTGAAGTTGTTGAAGACGGTGAATAGCGAGTTCGGTGTTATCGGCGTCAGTTTGACCTGCCTCTTGTTGGCGTATGCCATGCGGCGGGTTTTTCGAGGGTTCTTTCGGAGCGAGTTCATGGCCATGATCAAGACAAGACCGACGCGCACTGTGGTGTGGTTGGCAGGAATCGCCTCTGTGTTGGGGGCTCCGTTTCTGCTGCCGGTGAAGCACTATTGCAACGGGGACTTTGAAGTCCGACCGGGGACACGGCATGAGATTCATGCTGCGGTGTCGGGGTTCATTCAGCGAATCCCGATTGAAGAGGGGAGTCATGTCGCCGTCGGTGACGTGCTCGTCGAGCTGACTTCGCCCGATCTGAATCATCAGATCGGCTCGAAGGAAGCGGAGCTGCGCGAGGTCTCGGCCAACTTGCAGAAGCTGAAACTCGGCGCACGCAGCGAAGAAGTGAGCGAGCAGCAGAAGCGGATCGAACGCTTGCGAGCGTGGTGCCTCGGTGGCGAACGGGATTTGGAAAACTCGAAGCGTGCGAACGAGCAGGAACTCGTCGCGCTGAGCAAGCGCGTCGAACAGGCTCAATCGCAGCTCGATTTCGCCAAAAAGTCGTACACACAATCCGAAGCGTTGTTCCAAGCGAAGGCACTGGCCGGAGCCCAACTCCGTTCCGAAAAGTCCAACATCGACGTCCTCGAATCCCAGTTGGCTCAAGTGGAAGCCGAACGCCGCGTACGCGAAGTCAACGGCGTGCAGACGGCAGCGTCCGAGTTGGAACGACGCCGACAAGAATTGGCCGACGCGGAAGCGAAGCTCACGTTGCTGCAAGCAGGCACGCGGAAGGAAGAGATCAACGCGGAAGAAGCTCGCCGCGATCGAGTCGAAGAGGAGATCAGTTTCCTCAAAGCCCAAAAAGAGAAGTTAGTGGTCCGGTCAACGGTTAACGGCATCGTGGCCACGCCGCGCATGCATGAGAAGATCGGGCAGATGGTCGTCCCCGGATCGGTGATCTGTTTGGTCGAAGACGCCTCGAAGTCGTGCGTCGAAATCGTCGTCTCCGAAGACGACGTCAACGGTCTAAAGTCGGGGCAGCCGGTGGTTCTCAAAGCGCGGTCGCTGCCGTTCGACACGTTCAATGCGACGGTCGAACGAGTCGCCCCCTCAACGGTGCGGCAGGAGTCCAAACAACGCACGGTGGTCGTGGTTCACTGTCAATTGGAGAATTCTGCGGGCCAACTGAAGTCCGGCATGACCGGCTTCGGCCGCATTCTGCGCGGCTGGAACTCGCTGGGCTTCGTCGTCGTGACCAAAGCGATGCGTTACCTGCGAACTGAGTTTTGGTGGTAACACGAACCGGGAATTCCAGAAAGTAACCCGAGGCGTGAGCGAGGGCGTCGGTCACTCCAGTGTGAAGTCCGCCCTCGCTCACGCTTCGGGTTACTTTGAAACATCGTTTACGGAGCGACCGTTTGCCCGGTTCCTGAATATGCCGTCGGCAATGGCATCCCCGGTTGAAAGACATGCCCAGCGTTGAATGACGATTCGGGAGGCGTAACGGCGAAGGACATGTTTTGAGGAATGGCCAGCGAGTACCCCTCGCCACCAGCGGGCGCGTCGCCGTCGAATTGGATCATCCAGCGTTCCAGCAGCGTGCCGCGTGATTCATCCAACCGTGCGAGCAGTGTGTTGTAGTCGGCGATCAAGTTGGCGGCCTGAGTGAGCGCCGACGAGTAGTTGCGAATCGCCGCCTGATAGTCGAACAGCGAGAGCAGCAGCCAGTCCTGCCCCTTGGCCGCGACAGGCGGATTCTCGTAGCGAATGCGAGCGACCTTCAGCCACTCCTCCGCCTCGTGGACTTGCCTGAGAAAACTTTCGTAGCGTTCCCAAGCGGCGTCGACTTCCGCTGCCAAGTCCGCCACTTCAAAGGCGACTTGATCTTCATACGCGACCAGCAGCGCTTGATCGCGCGCAAGTTGCAGCGCGGCGACATCGGCATCCGCTTTCGCCTTACGGAGTCCAATGGGCATCGTGAAGGTCAACCCTACCGTCCAGTCGGTGTAGCCGAACCGGCTCATTTGCCGCAGCGAGTTGTCCAAGCGATTCGACAATCCGCTGGTGCGATACAACCCTTCGACATCCAGTTGCGGCAACTTCTGATTGTTGGCAAACAGCATCTCCCAATTGCGTTGCTCCAACCGCGATCGGCGCTGAGCCATATCCGGCCGGCGGGCGAGCGCCGTCGCCACCGACTCTTGCAAGTCGATCGCAAACTTCTCGCGATGCGGCGCATCGGACGGCAGTAGCGTCAGCCCATCTCGCGGCGGCAGGCCGATCAATTGCCGCAGGTAATACTCGCTTTTGTAGACGGTCAACTTGGCACGAGTCCGCTCTTGCAGCAGCGTTTCCAGATTGGTCTTCGCGCGGGCGACATCCGCATAAATCGACCGCTCTTCTCGATGACGCAGCTCTTCGATGCGCACGCTGTCCGCCGCCAGCGGCAAGACCGCTTCCACCGCCTGCCAACCGATATAGGCCGCGTGCAAACGCCAGTACGCCTCGACCACGCTGCGAACTTGCGCCATCGTCGCCTGTTGGACTTGCCACCGAGACTGATCCACTTTCGTCGTCGCAATGCGGATCGGTGCGAGGTTCACATTCGAGCCGCGTCCCTTCAGCAACGGTTGCCGAACATCGAACACAACCTCGGAGGAATACGCCGGATTGAATCCCGAGGATGTGCCCGTCGGATAAAACAAATACCCCAGCGGCGGGTCGAACATCACCGTGGCGGTGGTACCGAGCGGAAAACTCTTGTTGACGCTGACTTGGAAATCCGCCTCGTCACGCCGAGTCTGTGTTTCAATTCCGGGTCCGAAGAACGAACTCGGCGGTTTGTTAATCTGGCCGCCCACGTAAGACGCCGCTAGGTTCGGATCGAAGCGCGCGTTCTCACCGCGCAGTTGGGCTTCCGCGATCAGCGGATCAAGGCCGGTCGTCGTTTCAATCCGCACTCCACCACTCAGCGTGCGAACTATCGGCGAACGCTCCAACGCCGCCGCAATCGCTTGCTGCAATCCCAACGGTCGTCGTGCAAATTGTTCGCGTTGAACGGCAGCGACTTGTGGTATTGCCGCTGCCAACGGAGTGGCCGGTTGGAAAGAAGAACTTGGCGAAAACGGGGGCGAAGTTTGATAGGTGCTAGGCGCAGCAGCATTCTGGCCGCGCACGACGGGAGTCGTAGCGGTTGATGAGACCGGTTCGTTTCCGAGTGATCGACACCCACCAACAAACACAGTCAATCCAGCGCAGACAAAAAACAAACGTCGCATAAGACGCCACTCAACCTGTGGCCGAAAGACTCGGGAAATGAAACAACGGTGGGCAAATGAGGCGAGATGATCGCAGCGAAGAGTTTTGACCCGGAGGCCGCAAACGGAGGATATCCGCGAAGACAGGAGCCGGTTCTTAGTTTGCCTCCGTCTAATCCAGCAAGGTCAGTTCCGTGAGTCGTCAGAGGCACGAGCTAACTCTGCGTCGAGTTCAAAATCGCTCTCGCCGGAATTGACCAGACCGTTGCCAAACTCGTGAGAAGCATTTTGGCAATCAAACGAGATCGTTGCTCAGGTGTGTTTCCAATGACCGTTTCGCTACCTCTCTCGGTTGCGGAGCGATACACCTTTGCGGCTCCGCAAACTGGTTTTCATGTGGCGCGATTGCATGAGTGAGCGAGCCGGGCGGTATCAGCCCGCGAACAAATCAGTCGGTGGATTGGTCCGGGGGCTGACGTCACCCGGCTCACCTGAAGTTTTTTCAACACGAGGAGAACATTGAGTGAGCAGTCCAGAACTGAAAGCGAAAGAGCTTGGGCTCACGTTTACGGAAGTGAAGCCGGGATATCTCAATCTGTGTGCGAAGGCGGGGAATCTCTATTTCACATCGGGGCATGTCAGCGACATCAAAGGCAAGCTCGGACGCGATTTGACGGTTGAGCAAGGCTACGCAGCGGCTCGCGAGTGCATGGTGAAAGTTTTGAACTCGGTGCATCACGTTCATGGAACGCTCGACGGGCTGCGTTGTGTGAAGCTGCTCGGCTGCGTGAATTCGACTCAGGAATTTACCGACCAGCACCTCGTCATCAACGGCGCGTCGGACCTCGTGCATCAACTCTTCGGTAAAGAAGGCGACGGTTGGCACGCCCGCAGCGCGCTGGGATTTGCGTCACTGCCGACAGGCCCGGCAGCAGAGGTTGAGGCGATCTTTGAGATCAAGCAAAGTTAGGTTCAGCCATGCATCCATTCGAAGCAACGATTAGCGTCGTCGGGCCGATTGTCGGCGGCATCATGGTCTTGACGATCTTCTTTAAGGTCGTCAGCAGATTCAGCCGCGATAAGGCATCGATCGAACCATTTACGATTCAAAATGTGATTGACCACACAACTCAAGTGGCGGTCCATCTCAAAGATGGTACCAAGATCGAAAACGTTCGAGTTATTGGGCATTCCGCATCGGGATCAGGTAAGAGTCTTTTCCCATATGAACTACACAGCTTGGTCATTCTTGAAGGCCTGGACCGCACCCGATTGATGATTCCAGCCAAACTCATTCACAGAATCGTTGTACCACCATCTAAGAAGTAATCCTCTCACTTCCATCCAATCGCTTTGGAGTTTTGATGAGCCAACATTCTTTCTGTGCGACAACATTTTTTTTTATTGCCGCGCTGTTAACCAACTCCGCAATCTCAGCCGAAGGTGACTGGCCAACTTGGCGTGGTCCCTCCGGTGACGGGCACTGTGCTGAGACCAACGTGCCGTTGAAGTGGGATGCGAAGTCGATCGTTTGGAAGACCGAGTTGCCGGGTGACGGGCAGTCGTCGCCGGTGGTTGTTGGCGATCGCATTTTTTTGACGACCGCGTTGGAGAAGGGGAAGCAGCGAGTTGTGCTCTGCGTTGATCGCAGCAGCGGCAAGATTGTTTGGCAGGAGACGGTTTGGACTGGCGAGCCGGAAGCGACTCACGCGATCAATGGTTGGGCGTCGGCCACATGTGCGACGGACGGCAAGCATGTCGTCGCGTTCTTTGGTCGAGGGGGTCTGCATTGTTTTGATGTCGCAGGCAACAAGCTGTGGTCGAAAGACATCGGTCGGTTTGAAGGGCCGTGGGGCACGGGAGCCTCGCCGATCATTGTTGATGGCGCAGTCATTCAGAATTGCGAGGCTGTCGAGCAAGCATCGCTCACGGCATTCAACGTCTCGAACGGCGAGGTGTTGTGGAAGACCCCGCGAGACATTCCGGAACGTGGTGGTTGGAGTTCACCGATCCTTGTCCCCAACGGTGCGAAGCAAGAATTAGTGCTCAACGGATTCAATGGTGTCACGAGCTATGACTCAAGCACGGGCAAGAAGCTTTGGTTCTGTAAGAGTTTCGCTGGACGCGGCGAACCGACGGCCACGCATGGATTGGGGTTGGTCTACTTGGTCAACGGACTTGCGGGCGATGTTTATGCGGTGAAGCCGGGTGGAGAAGGTGACGTGACTCAATCGCATATGGCGTGGCATTCGCCTCGCAAAGCGGGCCGCGATCAGCCGTCTCCGATCATCGCCAACGACGTGATGATCGTTGTCAGTATGGACGGCGTCGGCTGCGGCTACGATGCAAAGACCGGTCGCGAACTTTGGAAGGAACGGCTCGGCGGTAAGTTCACGTCGTCACCGATCGCTGTCGGCGATTTGGTCTATTTTCAAAGCGACTTGGGGGAAACGGTCGTGCTCAAAGCGGGGCCGAAGTTCGACGTCGTGGCTCGCAACGCGCTGCCGCTTGCTGGTGACGAAGTCTTCCGAGCGTCACTCGCACCGTCTCGCGGCCAGATGTTTTCACGATCGAACAAAACGCTGTATTGTCTGACGTCCCCGTAGCCACAAGCTGCCAGCTTGTGAGCCAGCAACGAGAGACGCTGGCGATTGTGACGGTCGAGATCGTTTTGGATTTGTAAACAAGCGTAAAACACAAAAAAGCGGACAAGCGAGAAGCTTGTGCTACGAAAAGAGAACCTCATGCTCGCAGGCCAATTCACCGCACCGCATCGGATCGATCTTGTTGAAGCCCCGGAACCGCAGCTCTCGCTGGGCGCATCGGGCGAGATCATCTTTCAACCAGAACTGACTTGCCTGTGCGGGTCGGATACCCCGTACTTCACTTGGAGTGGCGAATGGCCCATCGAACTGGGTCACTCGTTGCACGAGATGATCGGCACCGTGGTGGCGACGAATGGGACTCGCTGGAAAGTGGGGGAGCGAGTGCTCTGCGTGCCGACCGCCCAGAACGGATTGTGGGAGCGGTACGTCGTTTCCGAGGAGCAGTGTGTCGCCATCGATCCGCGCTGCTCGGACGAAGAAGCGGTTCTCGCACAACCGTTGGGGACGGCGATCTTCGCGCTGAAAAAACTGCCGACGCTTTTGGACTTGGATGTCGTCATCGTTGGGCAAGGTCCGATGGGACAACTCTTCAATTCCTGCTGCAAAATGCTAGGAGCACGGCAGGTCATCGGTATCGACAAGCTCGAATCACGACTGAAAACGAGTTGGAAAACCGGCGTGACTTCGACAATCTGCAACGCGACTGAAAGTCCGTTGGAGAAAGTGAAAGAACTGACCGGCGGCAAAGGAGCTGACCTCGTGATCGAGGCGGTCGGTCACTCGGAGCAACAATTCAATCTGTGCATTGAGTTGCTTGGTTACGGCGGACGCATTCTGTATTTCGGTGTCGCTCCAGAGATCATCAACGGGCTGCGTTGGCGCGATCTGATCTTCAAGAACGGCACGGTCTACACCAGTATTGGCCCCAGCTTCCGCCGCGATTTCCCGCTGGCCATGCAATGGATCGCCGAGAAACGAATCGATGTGAAACCGCTGGTGACGCACACCTACAAGCTCGCAGAAATCCAAACGGCGTTTGAGACTTTCCGCGATCGTCGCGACGGTGCGATCAAGGTCTTCGTCGAGTTTCCGGCCTATCGGCATTAGTCGTAGGACTTGCGAGAAAGTGTGGCACGATGCTCCGCGTCGTGAGGGCATTGAAGTTGTCATTGGCCCGTGATGTCTTTGAAAAAGTGCCGAAACAAACGGACTTTCGACGCGGAGCGTCGAGCTACAATGTTGTCCGTGGTTGCGACGGAGTTCCGACATGCCCAATGCTCAAGCCGCGATCGTGGTCATGATGCTCACGACGAGCGCGGAAATTTGGTGGCAGTGGCGACGACGTCACAATGAGACCGGAGCGATTTGGCCGGAATCTGAAACGCCAAATGCTTCTGTCAATTTGATCGCGGTGCTGCTCACGTTGGTGATGATCGGAGTCAGCTTGGTTTCCGTGTATTCGCCAACTCGATCAGACATCAACGTTGAGAAAGATTATTCGATCAACAATGTTTGGACCGGCTGTGCGTTGAACGGACTGCTCTCGGCGGTGCTGTTACCCATCGTGTCATTCGGCAGATTTCAGAACCTCGCCGAGCTTGGTTTTCGACTGGCGAATTGGCGACAGCAATTCATCGACGGAATGCAAACTGCGCTGGCCAGTTTTCTGCCCGTGATGTTGGTGTTGGTCGCCACCGTTCTATTTCGCACGCCACAAGCCACTCATCCGTTGTTGAAGCTGTTGCAGCAAGACGGTCGATTTCAAACGTTCGCGGCGATCGTGTTGGCTGCGGTGCTCTTTGCACC
>JAYUFI010000740.1:0-4094 GCA_043738805.1 Planctomycetaceae bacterium
GCTCGTCGGTGGTGACGGCGATGACCTGCTGCTGGGCGGAGCGGACATCGACACGCTGTTGGGTGGCGACGGCAACGACACGCTCAACGGCCAAGGTTCCACGGACGTGATCGCGACCGGTGAAGGGACCGACGTCAACAACGACACGTCCTTCGTGATCGACGAGCAGTTCGTGCTGTCAGACACACTGATGGCCGCGCTGGGTTTGTAGATATTCAAGCTGAGTAGTTTTTATTTTGCCCACGGAACACACGGAGAAACACGGAAGGAATGAGATTGCGAATTTGCGGCTCTATGAATTGTGATCGCGTCATGAGTCGTGGTTGCGTTCTTCCTGTTTCGTGTCTTTCTGTGTGTTCCGTGGGTAAAGGCTGCTCCCCTTGAGTCGTTAGAAAAGTTGGTCAGAGTTCACTACGGAGCGCGTCACGGCTTCTTGACTGCGTCGCAGACCAACTGATAGTACTCGGCGATTTGGTGGCCTTTGGCGGGTTCGAGGTCGGACTGGCGGATGACGACGAGGTCGAGGCTGGGAGCGATGAAGATGTTGTTGTCCCAGCGGCCGAGTGCGGCGTAGGCGTCTTTCGGCACGTTCGGAAACCGATTGGTGGTGTTGTTCCACCAGAGATATCCGTAAGCCCTGTTGAGGTCTTGCGACGGAGCGATCGACTCCGCCAGCCATGCGGCGGGGACAATTTGTTGGTCGCGCCACTTGCCATGATGCAAGACCATCAGACCGATACGGCTCAATGAGCGGGCGGTTGTGTGACAACCAGAGTACGGCAACGCAAACCCTTCGCGACGTTCCCAAGTGAGGTCTTCCGCTGGAATGCCAATCGGTCGGAAGAGCCGCTCGTTGAGGAACTCGTCGATCTGCTTGCCGGTCGCTTTGTGAAAGACCGGGCTGAGCAGCGCGAGGCCCGTGTTGTTGTAGTCCCACTTGGTTCCCGGCTCGTGATCCATCGGGGCCGTCTTCATCGCGTAGCTGAAGAGGTCTTCTCGCTGACCGATTCCAGAATCGTTGTGGACTCCGGAAGACATGCTGAGGAGCTGCTTCACGGTGATCGTCTTCTTGCTGTCGGGGCTCGCATCGGGAATGTACTTGCCGACGGTGTGATCGAGAGCCAGCTTGCCATCGGCAATCGCGAGACCGGTTGCCATGCTGGAAAGCGATTTGCTCGTGGAATACGCCGCGAACTTTGACTTGGCATTCGCGTCGCCGAAGTACCACTCGGCAACGATACGGCCGTGTCGAATTACGACTCCCGATTTGCTGTTGTGCGACTCCAACCACGCTTTGGCTTTCTCCAGTCCTTCAGCATCCATGCTCTGACTCGCCGGAGTTGCGGTCTCCCAATCTTCACCAGGAAAGACGGATTGAGCCGACGCTTCTCGAACACTGATTACAACCAAAAACAATGCCAATACAAATCGACCACACATGAATGCTTCTCCGAATGAAGTCCTATTTTGACGCCGCTGCATTCCATCCGCAGGAAGTTGTTTTCTACCTGCGGATGGCACAGCCGGACTGCGGATGGGACAAGTCGTTATCGAATCGAACAGCTCTTCGGTGGCATTGATCAAATTAGACAGACCTGTCTACGAACATCGCAAATTTGCGATCGGCTTAGAGCAGGGCGGCGATCGGCTTGCCGTTGTCGAGCATGTTGGTCGGACGCCCGGCTTGGTTCGTGTACTGCAAGTCGAGCGGCACGCCGAGGAATTGGAAGAGCGTGGCGAGCAGATCGTTGGGCGAAACCGGATTCGACAACGGCACGTCACCTTTCGCCGTTGATTCGCCGATGAGTTGTCCCATCTTCATGCCACCGCCTGCCAAGACTTGGTTGCCGAGCTGTGGCCAGTGCTCACGGCCGCCATCTTTGTTGATGTGCGGCGAGCGACCGAACTCGCCGACGATGGCGAGCAGTACCTTCTGGTCCAAGCCGCGTGCATACAGGTCTTCCAAAAAGACCGAGACGGCGTGATCGAACTCCGGAGCCAACTTCTGCATCTCTTCTTCGATGGTACCGTGCATGACTGACGGATTCGTACCGTGTGAATCCCAGCCGCCGTACCAGACGGTGACCATCCCAGCGTTCGCTTCGGCGAGTCGGCGAGCGAGCAACAAGTTCTCGCCGAGCTTCTTCGCACCCTTGCCGTAGCGCTCGCGCAGTTTTGGATCTTCGCGCGATAGATCGAATGCGTCGCGAGCCTGGCCTCGAATGAGTTCGACCGCGCGCCCCTCGTACTCGTCCATCGCGTGCATCATGCCGCTTTGGTCGATTGCTCGATCTAACTGGTCGAACGTCTTGAGCAACGAACGCCGATCCTGCAAGCGGTCCAGCGTGAGACGCGGCAGCATGTTGGCCAGCGAATTCCCGCGTGCATCAAACGGTGCGTGAGCGGCTCCTAACCATGCCGGGCCTTCGGCGTAAAGATGATCAAGCCCGACGTAGGTCGGCATGCCGCTCGCAGGATGATTCGGGCCACGATAGCGCGACAAAATCGAACCGATGCTCGGTTGAATCGGTGGAGCACCGTTGCCTGCCGGAGGATGATCGTGTCCGGTCGAAAGCCAGTGCGTCGCTGCCGTGTGATCCGCCGCCGAGTGAGCGAACGAACGAATGATCGAATACTTGTCCGCCAATTGTGCAAGGTTCGGAAACAGCCCGCCGATGTGCGTCCCCGGCACGTTCGTCTTGAGCGTCCCGACAGTGCTGCGATACGGCAGGGCGTTGTCAGGCTTCGGATCGAAGGTCTCAAACTGCGTCGGACCACCGGAAAGGAAGAGCCAGATCACAGTCGTGTCTTTGAGGCTCTCGCCGGTTTTAGCCAATGCCGCTCGTGCCCGCAGCAAGTCGGGAAGCATCAGCCCCGTCGTGCCCAACGCACCGACTTTGAGAAAATCTCGCCGACTGCTGCCGTTACAACATCGCGACCGCTGTGAACCCCAAACGTTGAGCATTGCTGGTCCCCTTTCTTTTAGCCCTAGCGACAAGCTTCCAGCTTGTCGCTATTGAGTGGCAAGCTGGAAGCTTGCACTACGTTATTCGCCAATTCCCTGCGAGAGATTCTTCAAACGGACGACCGCTCCATTCTGCGCTTTGCTCTCTTCCGCCGCCTGCATCAGAGCGAAAATTTCCAAAGTTTCTGCGTGACTCACCGGAATTGGGCCTCCTTTGAAGAACTTAGCAATCTCGGTCGCGAGTCCTTCGTAGCCCACATATTTATCGGTTGTCGGGACGATTCCGTTGACGGGAACGCCGTGTCCATAGATGCCCGACGTCGAAACGCCCTTCTCTCCGAAGACCGTCGCACTGTACTTGACCGCTCCTTCTTTGATGCCGCGATAGGTTCCGACTCGACCATCTTTCCACAGAGCCGTGATCGACTCGGTCGTCGGTGTTGAGGTGCAGGTTACGGAGACAACCCCCGGTCCCCCCATGATCGTGTAAAGCGTCTCGATGCTGTGCAGCGGGCGAGTGAACTTGTCTGCGTCAGGAGCATTCGCCGTCCAGCCGCCGTAAACATCGCAGCCGATGACGCGACCCACTTCGGGATGATTTCGCATCCCACTGAAGCCGCCGCTGAAGCGATGTTGTGAACTGCTCCAGCATGGTGTCTTCATCTCCGCCGAGAGTTTCAAAATCGCCACCGCATCCTCCGGCGACGAGGCGAGCGGACGACTGATGAAGAGTCGCTTGCCCGCCTTGAGCACAGCTTCTGCTTGTTTCAAATGTAGGCGACCGTCCATGCTGAAGATCATCACCGCGTCGCACTTCTTAAGCAGATCTTCTGTCGAGTTCACAAACTCGATCGGCGGCACTGCGTCCTTTGGGTCTTGCGGATTCTGATACATCTTCGTGAGTTGGTCCTTCCAACTCGCGACAAGCTTGTCGCTGTCGGGATAGTCGGGACTGCCGATCGGATAGGCCGCCACGACGCGAACTCCCTCGAAGACCCCTTCGGCGTGCGGTCGATTGAGAAACTCCGTGTAAGCCACGGAGCCGAAGTTATCGATGCCAAGGATACCAACATGAACATGTTCGGCTGCACGAAGTTCCGCTGTGAGACAACAAGCCCCAAACAAAACA
>JAYUFI010000741.1:0-1514 GCA_043738805.1 Planctomycetaceae bacterium
CCCATGAAGACGATCAGCGTTTTCTCGCGCAGCTTCAGACGTTCGAGTTCCACGACCAGCTTGCCGACCAGCTTGTCCATGTAGGCGACGTTGTCCGCCATCAAGTCCTTGCTGTCGGACGCGCTGTCGGGCGTCGGCTGAAGTTCGCCATGCACGCTCGACAGCGAGTAGTAAACGAAGAACGGATCGTCGCGGTGCTTGGTGATGAAGTCAGTGACATGCTGGTGCAACAGGTCGGGCATGTATTCCTTGTCGCGCAACGTCTTGCTCTCGCCGTTCACGACATACGGTTCGCCCTTGGCCTTCTTGTTCCAGTACACGCCGCTGCCGTTGTATCGCAGGTAGTCGTCGAAGCCCCAGTCGGACGGTTGCAGAGGAAACTGGCTCCACTTGCCGACCGCCGAGCTGACATACCCGGCCGGCTTGAGCAACTTCGGCAACATCGTTTCGTCGGACGGTTTCAACTGCCCGACTCGATCCTGATTCGTCGCCCCCGTCCGAAACGCATACCGCCCCGTCATGATCAGCGTCCGCGACGGCCCACACAGCGGAGCCGTGTAAGCCCGCGTGTAACGAATACCGCCGCTCGCCAGCCGGTCGATGTGCGGAGTCTTGTAATTGTCCGCGCCGTAACAGCCCACGTTCCCGATGCCGAGATCGTCGGCGAGCACGAAGATGATGTTGGGGCGACTGGATTCCAGGGTGTCAGATGCATCGATCGTCGTCAGCGGTGCCAGCAGCAGCGTGAAGAACATGAGCAACGTTTTCATAGTTGTACTTTCTAAGGCGACCACGACGTCCCAAACTCACTCGATCAACGGGCTGGCGATTCGGGGTTCGTACTTGCTGACAACTTACGGGGCAATCACCTGCACTTCTTGAAATGAAGTGTTTTCGCCGAGGGGCGTGATCGAGTGGACTTGCCACACAAGCCAGCGGAATTGGCCCAGTGGTTGATTGGCGGACGAGCTGATGCTCGTTGCCTGGAAGGGTTCGGCGGCTTTGTGGGTTGAATCGACCTCGATCAGCGGCTTGAAGAGCTTGCGGTCGTTCGTGTTCCAGCCGGGATCGGTTTCGCTCGTGCTGCCGTAGAGGCTGAAGTGTTGCGGGCCGCGGACTCCGTTTTGTTGGAACGACCAGGTGTTGATCGTCTTGATGTCGCGGCGTTGGCCGAGGTCGACTTTGTAGAGACCACCTTCCACGCCGTTGCCGAACACGGGCCCGTAGTTGCGAGTTAGCTTGCCATCGAACAGCGTCTGTGGCGGTTCGTTGTTGGTGGCGGGTTGAGTCGTCAGCGCGGCGATCGGCAGCACGTCCTTCGTCGCTGCCAGCGGGATCGTCTTGAAGCCGTCCGCATCGGCGGACTCAGTTGTCGCGAAGAGGTAATGATCGACGGCAATCAGATTGGGCGTTTGAGCCCGCACGAACCGAATCTCAAGTCGCTTGCCTGCCGCTGCGTTCTGAAGTCTCAGCAGGTCTGCAACGGTCTTCACCGGTTGATCGTTGAGCGACTG
>JAYUFI010000742.1:0-1513 GCA_043738805.1 Planctomycetaceae bacterium
CGCGCGGAGAGGACTTTCCCCTTCCACTGACCGCCAATAAACATATCCGGAAAGAACTGGTTGTATTGCACGTTCGGCCCGCCGCCACCGCGCCACACCGGCGAGAACGTGCCGAACATGGCGAAATTCGACTCATCTTCATCAACCGACTTCACGTCGGTCCCCGCCTCACCGTTCGCTGGCGAACAGATCGAAGCGATGTACGCCGTGATGCCGTCCACATCGCCGGGAAGGATCTCTGCACCGTCTTTTTCCGCCATACGTCGCACACACGTTTTCCAACCGCCGAGTTGCTTTTTCTTACAGAGTGTGCGATCTGAGTCGTGGCATGTCGTGCATTTCGCGTTAAAGGCGGCCTTGCCCTTGGCGATAAGTTCCGGATCAAACTGCGGCTGCATCCGCTCGGCTTTGCTCGGCACGGTCGTCTGCCCTTCATCATCGGGAGGACTGGTCGCCGTTTCCTGCGCCCACAGCGCGGCGGCAACGTACAAGACGCCGACCGCCAATAAACTCGAAAGCGCTACCACACGAATGTGTGACACAAGCTGAGTGCGCGACACGATCACAATGGATCTCCTTGACCTGCGTTTTGTTTTGCCAACTGATGATGGGAAGGGTGAAACTTGACGATCAAATTCTGTCGCCGAGCGTCTGAATTTCGATTGGCGGGATGTGATGAACTGCCGAGAGGCATTCGGATGGGGCGGAGTGTGTATCAAAAAAAATACGATCGCTGCCATCGCAATCCGAGCATTCTAAGCGAGACTTCGTCTTGCGAATCACGATTGAGTCGTTGCCCGTCAGGCGTTATCGAGATCACTTCCGAAGTTCCTGACACAGACCAGCGGATTTCCATTCATCGCCGCACTATTGCCATTCACTCGAATCACTCACTGGCTTCTTCAGCAACCCTTGCTCCAACGCGTACCGCACCAATTCCGGCCAAGTTCGCAGGCCAAGCTTCGTCAGCAATCGAGCTCGATAGGTTGGACCAACGACACAGTCGAGAACTCGCCGCATTGAGGATCGGTCGTGTCAGCGAAAACTGACCGCGTTCCCCAGCGATCTGTCCCCTTCGAGGCAAACGTGCGGACGTTCAAAGAAGCTCGGCGAGCAGCGCGTCGAAGTCGAAGGTGAACGACGTGTCGATCACCTTCGTTGAGTCGCTGATTGTGTCCTTGCTGGTGCCGGTGCTCACTCCGCTGATGATGTCGATGCCGAGTCCGCCGTCCAACGTGTCGTTGCCAGCATCGCCGAGCAGCGTGTCGGTTCCGGCATCACCTTTCAAGAAATCGTTGCCCGCCGAGCCTGTTAGGATGTCGTCCCCATTGCCGCCACTGAGGGTGTCGTTGCCGTTGCCCCCTCGAATGGCGTCATCGCCGTCGGAGCCTTTCAGGACATCGTTGTCGTCGCCACCATCGAGCACATCGTTACCAGTCCCGCCGTCGATCGTGTCGTTGCCCGCGTTCCCCAACAGGACATCGTCGTCGTCACCGCCGTTGATGGAATCAGC
>JAYUFI010000743.1:0-4090 GCA_043738805.1 Planctomycetaceae bacterium
AACTCGAAAACGGTCAGCGGCATCATCCAGCTTGCCCACGACGCGATGGGATCGAACCACACCGATTGCACCTGCATCACGGCTCCCAATCCGCCGAACAGCCTGAGCACCACGGCTGAGCAGAGCAACAGAAAGCTGCGCCACATCCAGCGGCGATGGACTGGAAACTGTCGCCTGACCGCCGCTCGCCAACCGAGAGCGATGAACGCGCCGGTCAACACAGACAGGATTGCAAAGCTGATAGCCGCGATCGTCCCCGTCGATGTGTCGCGAGCCATCCACAGGCCGCTCGGTGCGACGATTCCCAAAACATTCACAGCATGAATTCGGCCCAAATTCCGATGCCACTTCGGAAACCGCAGTCGAAATCTTTCGCTGATCAACACCAGTCCCAACAACAACGCCAACGGGCCAGAAACGATGTGTGGATAAAAGGCCCAGCGGTAAGCCCCGAAGAAATAATGTTGCCGACCGTACAAGAATTCGGACTCAAAGTTCGGCGGAAAATAATTCGAGTAACCGAGTATCACTTCGACGGTGACTTTTAAGATCAACAAGGCTGACGTGATCGCCAACACACCTCTCAAGATTATTGGCGAATGGTTCGACACGGCACATTGGGTCCATCAATCCACAAATACGAACTCGTTCGTTCCCAGCAACGCTTGAGTGTATTGCTCCCACGCGGTCAGTTTGACTTTGTCGGCGGTGATCCCATCGGGAAGCATGGCGTTGAGGAAGCTAAACCCCAGCGTTTTTTCGCTCTCGGTGGGTGAGCGTTGGAAGAGCAGGCGGTAGGCCAGTTCGATGCGAAAACCATCCTCCGTCAGCTTCTCGGTATTGAGTCGTCCGACGAGTGCCTTTGCTTGTCGCACGATGAAGTCGCTGTTGAGGACAAACAATTGCTGCATCGGCACAGTCGTGATGACGCGTTTTTCGCTGGTCAAGTTGGGATCAGGGAAGTCGAACAATCGCAACGTGCTGTTCAGGTCATGCCGGCTGACGGCGGCGTACAGCGTGCGACGTTGGTTGTTGCCGTCGTTGAGATTGACCGACGGGCCGCCCTGAGTTCGATCGAGATTTCCGCAGACGGCCAGGACCGAATCCCGCCACGTTTCGATGTCCAACCGCCGGCGATTTTGTCGCCAGAGCAGGCGGTTGTCGGGGTCAGTTGAGAGACGAGAGTCGAGAGTCGAGAGCTTTGCATCTGCGTTACCTCTCGCCTCTCGACTCTCAGCTCTCGACTCCATCCGATACGTCGCCGACAGCATGATCTCGCGATGAAGCTGCTTGATCGACCAGCCGGAGGCCACGAACTGCGCGGCGAGATGATCGAGCAACTCCGGATGTGTCGGTCGCTCGCCCAGCAAACCAAAATTGCTCGGCGTTCCGACTAATCCGCGTCCGAAATGATTCTGCCACACACGATTGACGAGCACGCGCGCGGTCAGCGGGTTCGCGGGATCGGCGATCGACTTCGCCAACTCCAAACGTCCGCTTCCTTCACGGAACGGTGCCGCTTCGTTGGGACTGAGGATCGCCAAGAAACGTCGCGGAACGTCCTCGCCGAGGTCTTTGTGATTGCCTCGCAGATGCACTTTCACGTTCGTCGGCTTGTTGTCGGTCAGGCTGTGAGCGATCGGGTATTTTTCGCCGAGTTCTTTTTTCAGACGTTCCTGTTCCTTCTGCATCTCGGCCAGCAAAGTCTTGCTCGTTTCGGGCAGCAGTTTGTCGAATCGTTCCTTCGGAATTAGCAGCGGGGCTTTGTTGTCCGCCAGCAAATCCTTGAGCAAGTCGGCATGAGGCTGTTCGAGTTTCGGCTTCGCGACTTTGTTCTTCTCCGCCTCCAGGGCTTCGGCGATCTTGCGAGCGTACTCCGCGTCCTGCTCATCACGCGTTCGCAGTGCGGCGGTGAATTGTTCCTGCAACGCGACGCCGGCCTTTTCAACGGCGGCCAGCGTTGCGGTATCGTCGGACAGATCGGTCGCGGCGTCTTGTCCTTCGATCGCCTGCTTCAATGCGGCAAGATACGACTTCTGTCGCACATTGTCCGGCGTCAGGAATTGAGCCCAATGATCAAGAATGAACTCATTCAGGCCGAGTTCTTCTGCGACTTTCGCCTGGGGAAACTTGGACTCTTTCTTGCGTCGATTTTGTAGCTTCCAAGTTCCGACGACGTACTTCGACACCTGCGGCGCGAGCGACTCGCCGAACTTGCGAGCCTCCGTCGTCTGCGTGTCGGCGAGCTTCGTTTCGAAATCCCTCAGAACTTTCGCTCGTTCGTCGTATTGCCGAACAACGTCTGCTGGTGCGAGCGGGGCCTCGCTGTACTGGCTGCTGGCGAAGACCCCCGCCAGCGCGTAGTAGTCCTGAGTAGGGATCGGATCGAACTTGTGATCGTGACAGCGAGCACACGACACCGTCAGTCCGAGAAACCCGCGTGTGAGCGTATCAATGCGGTCATCGACTTCGTCCGATTCGGCCTTCCCCGCGCACCCGGCGTCTTTGTAGTAGACCGGCCCGAGTGCGAAGAATCCGAGTGCCGGCAAACGCTTCAGGCGTTCGCTTTCATCCGCATCGGGCAGCAAGTCACCGGCAATCTGCTCGATGATGAACCGGTCATACGGTAAGTCGTTGTTGAACGAGTTCACGACCCAATCGCGATATCGGAAGCCGTTCGGATACATCCGCGCCTGAAACGTGTGAGCCTGATCCTCGCCGTATCGAGCGACATCCAACCAATGCCGCGCCCAACGCTCGCCATAATGCGGCGACTGCAACAAGTGATCAATCAGCCGCTCATACGCGCGCGGATCGTCGGCGACGACAAACGCTTCGACCTCTTCGGCGGTCGGAGGGAGACCGATCAGGTCAAACGTCGCTCGGCGAATGAGCGTTCGCCGATCCGCTTCAGCGACCGGCTTCAATCCAGCGGCTTCCAACGGAGCGAGCACGAAGTGATCCAACGGCCGACGCGGCCACTTCGCATCCTTCACGGCCGGAGGTTCGATCGCTCGCACCGGACGGAACGACCAGAACTGACGATCCTCTTCGGTGATCGTCCCAGCCGCGCGAATGCCGCCACTCTCCTTGGTTGCGGACTCCGGCCACGGGGCGCTCAGTTCGATCCACTTCCGCAGGATCGCGACCTCCTCCTTCGACAGCTTGCTGTTCGGAGGCATCTGCACGTCACCGGTTTGTTCGACCGCCACGATCAGCGAACTCTCTCCCGGCTTTCCCAACGCGATGACTGCTCCACTTTCACCGCCGGCCAATAAACCGGCGCGATTGGCCAAGCTCAGCCCACCTTTTTTCTGGCCGCGAGCATGACACGAAAAACAATGCTGCACGAGTAGCGGCCGCACCTTCCGCTCGAAGAACTCGGCATTCGGGTTTTCGTCGCCGGGAGCGTCCACCGCAAACGCCGTCGAGTCAAGGCATGAGCACGATACCAATACAGTCAGTACCAGCAACAACATTCGTGGCAAGAATGAAGGCATGAGACCTCGTAGGCAGGAGTGACAAATTCACCGAGGAAGGCTCTGGCGGGAGGCTGCCACGTTACAAACTGCCGGAAGACACATCAATCAGGTTTGCAAGATCCCGTGCGATTGGGAGCATTCGAATCAGGCTGGAAGGGCGGTCCTATGTTTGGGGCGTTCCCCAGTGCTCGCGATAGTTTCGCATAAGTAACTTCGCGGCGGCGTCATCTCCGGTGATCTGTTCTTTGATCGGATCGAAGTGAATGATTCGATCGACTCGCGTGGCGATGTTGCCGAGATGACAGAGCGCCGTTGAAAGATGATTGATTTCGATGTCGGCATTCGGTCGTGCGCCGGTTTTGATGCAGTCCAAGAAGTTGGCGTGATGCGCACCAAGATCGGGACCGCTGCCGGTGGACTCTTCGATCAGTTTGTTGCGCGGGCCGTAAAGTTTGTAACTCCCAATCTTGCCGAAGATCATCATCCCTTCTGTGCCGTAGTACGCGTCGCCGTTCTCGTAGCCTTCTTGTACATACGGGGACCAGATGCGTTGCTCGAAGATCAATTGCTTGGGCATCCCTGACTTCGCGGCAGCGGCGTATTCAAAC
>JAYUFI010000744.1:0-1512 GCA_043738805.1 Planctomycetaceae bacterium
CTTTTTGACGGTGTCTCGGCAGCGATAGGCACGTCGCAACGGCTCGGCGAGCCACTGCGGCAAGCTCGTCACCATCAACTGTTTCCAGACAGGCCAGTACAGCGGACGTTGACGCAGGCTCTTTCGGAATTGCTGTCGAGCGGCAACTCGGTCGCCTTGCTGCAACAGGACATGGCCGAGCCAGCCATGAGCTTCCGCCAGCACTGACTTGATCATCGACGCGGGCAATTGAATACGGTCTCGATGATTGGCCAATTCTGTCTGAATAGTTTCCAAGAAACTGGTGGCGAAGTTGATCTGCGATTCCGGACGAGTGATCTGATCGGCGAAACCGAGTTGATACTGAATCGAAGCGGCGTCCAAAAACGCGACCGAGCCTTCGCGGCAGGTTCGCAGATGGAAGTGATAGTCTTCACCGCCGTGCGTGTATTTGGAGTTGAAGTCGCCGACTCGCTGCATCCGCTCGCGCCTCATCAGCACCGTCGAAGTATGTACGAGGTTGCCCATAATCATCTGCGAGTAAATGTCACCGCAGTAGGCCGACACATCGCTGATGGCTTTTGGCAGATTCGCCGCGTGATCGGAGACACGAACCGACTTCGGAAACAAATCGGCTGACGAAAACCAGCGATACGCGCTGTACATCGTCCGGAGGTATCGCGGGTTGACGACCTGACTGTCAGGGTCGATTGCCTCCATGTCGGTCCAGACCATGCCCACTTCGGGAAATGCTTTGAAGACCGCCAACTGAGCTTCAATCTTCCACGGAAACCAGATGTCATCGGAATCGAGCAGTGCCACAAAGTCGCCTTGCGCAAGGGCCATGCCGTGATTGCGAGCTCCCGAAACTCCGGTGTTGTCTTGGTAGAAGTATTTGACGCGCGACTCGTGTCCGTATTGCTGTTGAATGACTTCTTGAGTGTTGTCGCGCGAGCCGTCATCAACGATGACAATTTCGAGATTGTGGTGCGTTTGAGCCAGTGCGCTGTCGATCGCTCGCGAGATGCAATACGCGCGGTTGTACGTCGGAATGACAACGCTCACTAACGGTGAGTCACCGTTTTGCGGACGGTCTTGCGGCGAGCTAATCACGGAGGGTCTCTCTAAAGCCAGTCATGAAAGAGAATGACAAGACTTTTGAGCTTAGCTCATGTGAGACGGCCTGCCGCGGCGATGGTCCGAAACTGGGCCAGGAAGTCGCTGGAATCGATGAACCACTCCAAGATGCTGCAACTTGGCCACGCAAATGTGGCGAAATCGCCACACGCCAAGTCAAAGAAAAAGGCCGTCGCATGAATTTGATCAAAGCGACGGCCTGATGATGTTCCGACTTGCCTGACGTAAATGTCAGACAAATTCCCGGTCACACTAACCTTCAATCAAGCGATATCCACCAGCCCCACCGAGCTTGTCTCGGTGGATTTGGGCCTTTGCACTACGCCATGTTTCACTCGAAACATTGAACGCCCTAGTGCAAAAGCCCGCGAGCCACCGAGGCAAGCTCAGTGGGGT
>JAYUFI010000745.1:0-10814 GCA_043738805.1 Planctomycetaceae bacterium
GGGCCGAGTTGATCCAAGCGGCCACCCGCTTGTTCGGGACTCATGTACGGCGGCGAACCGACAGCCGATCCCATTTGCGTCGGAGTGGATCGGCTTCCGAGATCTGTGGCACTGATCTTGTCCGTGGCGGACGCCGTCTCGACGGTGACTTCGTTGAGCGATTTGGCGAGTCCCCAATCCACCACAAGCGTCTCGCCGAATTCGCCCAGCATGATGTTCGCGGGCTTGAGATCGCGATGAATGATGTTGCGACTATGGGCATACGCCACGGCATCGCACACGTCGATCAAGCGCGTGATGAGTTTTCGCAGTTGCAGATTGCGTTCGGTCGGTGGCGGAGCGGCATCGTCGCGGCGATGAAATCGCGCGATCGCGTCTGCCAACGTGTCGCCTTGCACGAACCGCATAGCGTAGAACGGTTGACCGTTCTCGTGATGGCCGAGCGCGTAGATCGGCACAATTCCCGGATGCTCCAACTGCCCCGTGATCGTTGCTTCGCGCTGAAATCGCGACCAACTATCCGAACGCCCCGCGAATCGAGGTCGAATCTCTTTGAGTGCGACTTCCCGGCCTAATTCCATGTCGTGCGCAATCCAGATTTCACCAAGGCCACCGCGCGCATGCTGACGCAATACGCGAAACCGCTGGCTGACGGAATGAGATTCACCCGGAGCTGCCGCCGCTGGCTCAGCGTCGTCGGAACCTCGCAACAGTCGAAACAAGGATTCGATGTGCTGCCGCGCCTTAGCCGCATCCAACGCGGCTTGCTCATCCAGTGTTTCCAGATCATCAGCCGGTTGAGGAATGCGTTCGCTCACTGCGGAGTTCCTTTGGATTCCAGGTGTCGAAAGACTTCGGTGAGCGCGTCCATTGCTCGATTGGCTTGCATCCGCACGGCATCGGCGGATTTGCCAGTCTCATCCGCCAATTCTTGATAGGTCCGGCCTTCCAGCTTGATCGCGATTAACAGTTCGCGAGTCTCGACAGGAAGATGGTCGAGCGCCTGTTCCAACCGAGACAGATCCTCATTGAGAATCAAATTCTGGCTGGCGGTCGGCAGTCCACCCTTGTCTGGAATATCAAGCGGAATCGCCGAGCCGGACGAACGCGGATTCTCCAATGGCGACTCCTTGCGGAAGTCTCGACGGGCCGCTTTGTGATAATCGAGTTGGTCGAGAATGCGGTTCTCGACGATTTTCGTCAGCCATTTCAGAAACGCCCCTTCGCTGGCATAGTCGAACTGTTCGATGTTCTGCAAGCTGGCCAGCATGGCTTCCTGCACAATGTCCAACGATTGAACCTTCTGCCGCAACTCGGCTCCCAACCGTACTCGGACGACTGCCAAGACTCGCGTCGTGTAGCGTCCGTAAAGCTCGTTCAAAGCAGCGGCATCACCCCCGTAATACCGCTCCAGCAACACCCTGGTCGAAGTCACTTCGTCCATCGCCCGCCCCCCACCAAAGACGCGAAAAGAACGAGTTTCAAAAAATGATTGAAATTCCGCGTTCGCTTCGCCAGTCGTTCCCGCTGTCATTGTTGGCGATCGCAAACAAACACGTCAAACACAGCCCAAACACAAGGAATCCAGTCATGTTGAAGAATCTCATCCTCGTTGCAGCAATCACCGTTTTGACCAGCGTTGGAACGGCACAGGCCCAGCATCGGCATAACCTTACCAACCAGTTTGGGATGCCTATTGGTTCTCTCCAAAGCCGCCCGTTCGGCGGGTACGCAATCAACGACAACTTGGGAATGCAGCAAGGCACTTTGCAGCCGCGACCCTTTGGCGGTTACTCAATCAACGATAATTTCGGGATTTCCAAAGGGTACGCTCAACCACGCCCGTTTGGCGGATACAACATCAACGACAATCTTGGACTCCCTCGTGGTTATGCCCAACCGCGTCCGTTCGGTGGATACCAAATCCAACGGAGCTGGTGAGGCAAAGAGCGTGCGACGTTCTCAGCACGCTCTGCGGAGTTCGGATCACGTCGCTGATAATGTGCACGAGTCCGACGGTGAATCCATCACACGACAATTTGTCCCGCCCCGTCTTGAACGGGGCTTTTTCATGCGCCCGCTGTGATGCCAGCAGTTTGTTTACCCTCAAAGTTTTCAACGGAAAAAATGGGGGGTGACGTACCTACTGCTGTGGAGAAAGAAACAATGGGAGGCTCACTCGGCACCCCGTCGGCTTGACGCAGTGACGATGCCGCTGTGATGGCCACTGCTGTTCGGCGGGGAAATCGTAGAACGTCAGCGCGAACCACTTGCCGCTGCCCATGCTCGTCGATGACCGCCACCCGCTGCTCGATCCACTTCCGGACTTCCTGATCAATCGCCTATCAACAACTCGCGAGCCCCCCTTCCACAAAACCTCTATCAACAAATCCTTCCCGAACCCTGGTTCCCGAACTTCGGACACCGGCAAATCGTGCAACGTCTCGATCACTTCTGACAGGGTGGTGTGCTCCTGGAAATGAACGGGGATGTCTCACAACTCCAATTTCTCTCCAAGCACACCGCCTTCTTCAACTCAACCCGTCCACAACTTTTGACCATATCTCTCCGCTCGAACATCCCCGTTGGGACAGTTCGAGACCATCTTGACGATCCGACGCCAAGAGTCGGACGGTCGCCTCGACACTCAGACCACAGACTTTTTGGCCGATTGAGCGCGACCTCGTCCAACACGGCACTTGTTCCGAATGTCAACATCGTCTTCACCGGCACCGGAGTTGATCGCACATTGACGATCACTTCTCCCCCCTCAATCACACCGGCACCGCGACGCTCACCGTTCGAGTGACTGACGGCACCGCCTCTGTCACGGACACATTTGTGCCCATGGTTCGCAGTGCCAGTGGGACTGCTCGGTTGGAAAAACCGGGCTACGGAATTGTTTTTCTTCGCCCCTACAATTTGGTAGCCGCTTCATTTGCTGTTCAAACGCACGACGCCATCCCAATCGTGAGGCGCTTTGCGGTTGTGTTGCGCGATCATGGCCAGCAAAAAATCCTGAGCACGATCGGTCGCAGGCATGTCGTGGAGGCAGCGATAGGCGGCTTCCCAGCGACCGGCGATGAAGTCGTCAACACCTTGTTCGTAGCGTGAAAGGTGAGCGTCGGTCAGTTCAGGAAAGTCTTCAGCGGAAGGGACCAGTTCGGAGACGACGACCGGGTTCTCAAAACCGAGCGGCAAGACTTTGGCCAAGCGACGGATGCGGCCTTCATGGGGATCAAGTCGCTCGCGGACCAGCCGCGACATGACTTCGTCGAGCAGAATCGGCACGCGCATTTGGCTCGTCATCGTCTCTAATCGACTGGCCAAGTTCACGACCGGGCCGAAGACCGTCACCTTCACTTGTTCCGCTGTTCCGATCTTACCGGCGACCGCGCGACCGTGTGCGATCCCGATCCCCATTTGAAAGTTCGCCAGCGGATGTCCCGGTTGTTGCAACGTCTCCGCAAAGGCTTTCCGAATGCCCAACGCCGCGCGGCACGCTTGCAGCGGGGCATCCTCCGAAGGAAACGGCCAGCCCCAAAAACCGAGTGCGGCATCTCCCTGAAAGTCCCCGGTCACACCGCGATGTTGCAAGATGTGCGAGGTCATCACTCCGAGAGCCTCGCTGACTCGATTCAGCAGGCCGATCAAATCGCCGGCGGATTCTTCCGAGTGCTGACTGAAGCCACGCAGGTCGCAGAACATGACTGTCACATCACATTCACGCGGAGCGAGAGTTTCCGTGTTCAGCTCGTTCCCCAACGCGGCCAGAATCGTCGGTGCGAAGAACTGCCGCAGTCCGGCTTGTTGACGTTCGAGAAAATTCAGCCGTCGCACCGAGCTGATGATTTCCGCGACCAGTTCTGTGAATTTCACGTCTGCTTGCAGATGTGCGGTTTCGACGACTTGCGAATCGCCGCTCGATAGCGGTTGCGCTTGCGATCCGGCGACATACAGGCCCCATGTCGGCTTTAGTGCATCGAGTACCGGCGTGAAATAGGCCCAGTCCAATTCAGCGGCGGCCGTGTATTCCGGATTGAGTTGCGGAACGGAGTGCCATAAATGCAGCACGCTGTTCTGTCGCTTCAGCGATTCAGCCACGAGCCGCGAACTCGGTCGAAACTCGCCCGCCGTTTCGCGACGACGGTTCCAATGAAGGAGCTCCGCTTTGTCATCGGAACTATTTCGGACAATCGCCACGACATCGGCGTGAGTCACTCCTGCGAGCAGCACGTTGGCCAGCCGATAGAACAGCTCGTCATCGTTGCGTGAGCCCCAAATGAGATCCGGCAGCGAGGTCAACACTTCGATCTGTCGATCGGCGTCGCGAAACCGCACCTGACGCAATGTCTGGGCGTCGAAGGTGACTTCTTGAAACGGAGCCTCGACGGACGCAAACTGTTCTGAGCCTTTCCGGATTACATGAAAGACCGTGTCGCCGATGACGAACTGCTCACTGCTTTGCAGATCGCAGCGTTCGACCGCTTCGCCGCCGAAACAAAGGGGATTCGTCGCAGCGTCCAGCCGATCGATTCGCACGTATCTGTTGTTCGCCGTGACCGTCACGTGCCGCCGCGAAATCGCTTGGTCCCACGGGACCGATAACTCGACGTTGACATCGCGACCGAGCACATAAGTCCGGCCTGCGACCAAGACCTGCTGCCACCGCTGTTTTCGTTCGGAGCATTCGGCAATGAGTTCAAACATGTGATTCCAGCATGATGCCGCTTTGCGTCGAGACGTCGCCGCAAGCGGACACTGTCGGACGCAGTGAGTCGAAAATCAACCACCGCAAGGTAGTTCGGGCGAAAACTGTTTCGTTGTCGCCACAACAAATCAGAAATTGTTGCCGCCGCGAAACTATGACCTATGTTGAGTGTGTTCTCTCGGCATCATGCCGACGTGAACCCTCTCGTTCGGGTGGCGCGGATGCCCTCCGGACGACGGTCGTGTGAATGGAGATTACGGCCGAACAACATCTCCCCGCGCTGTCAGTGCGACGGTTTTCCGTGGTGCTGACCGTATTTGGGAACCGGCGAACGCCCCTTCCGATCGCCGAGACCCAAAAAAACTTTTCGTCGCGTTCTTACTGGCCGTTTCCCTCACAGACCGTCTCCCGCCCTGCGGTGAGACCACGCAGAGAATCCGCACCCATGAAGACAAATCAAGGTTCCTTATTGGTCGTCGACGATGACAAACACATCCTCGAGGCGATGGCGGATTACCTCCGCAGCCTCGGACATCGGACAGAAACGGCAACGTCTTGCAAAGATGCGATGGAACGGATGGGCGAGTTCCCGTTCGAGGTCGTCCTCTGCGATGTGAATCTCGGAGACCGCGATGGCTTTCAGTTGCTCGAATGGGCGACGGAACATTGCCCAGACACGTCGGTCATCTTGATTACCGGCTACGGCACGATCGAAAGCGCCGTCGAAGCGATCCGCATGGGGGCCTTCGACTATCTCACGAAACCGGTGATCGACGACGAACTCAGCTTCGCCATTCAGAAGGCGCTCGGCCAACGCAAGCTGGTCGAAGAAAACAAGACACTGAAGGCACAGCTCGATCAAAAGTTCGGCATCGGGTCGCTGATCGGTCGCGATTACAAAATGCAGAAAATGTACGACCTCATGGAAAGCGTCGCCGACACGCGAACGACAGTGCTCGTGCTTGGCGAGAGCGGCACCGGCAAGACCATGACCGCACGCTCGATTCATCAACTCAGCAACCGCGCCGGCAAGCCGTTTGTCGAAGTCGCTTGCGGAGCACTTCCCGATACGTTGCTCGAAAGCGAACTCTTCGGTCACGTGGCCGGAGCATTCACCGGCGCGAATCACGACAAGATCGGCAAGTTCCTCCAAGCCGATGGGGGTACGATCTTCCTCGACGAAGTCGCGACCGCGTCGCCGTCGCTGCAAGTGAAACTGCTGCGAGTCCTGCAAGACCGCGAGTTTGAACCCGTCGGCGGCAACAAGACGCACAAGGTCGATGTCCGCGTCATTCTGGCGACGAATGAAGACCTCGCCGAAAAGGCCGCACGTGGTGAGTTCCGACAAGACCTCTTCTACCGCATCAACGTGATCACGCTGACGCAACCGCCGCTCCGCGATCGCATCACCGACATCCCGTTGCTGGCCGAGCATTATCTCACGCAATTCTGTGAGATGAATGGCAAGCAGATTCGCGGCTTCGATGATTCGGCGGTGCAACTGATGCAGCGATATCGCTGGCCGGGCAACGTTCGCGAACTGGTCAACGTCGTCGAACGCGCCGTCGTGCTCAGCAAAGGAAACATCATTTCGGGCAGCGATCTCCCCGAAGGTTTGCGGCAGAACGAACCGCTGCTCTCCGCTCCCGCTGGCCGCCTGGGCAACTCGCTCAAGTCGGCGATGGTCGCTCCGGAGAAACAACTGATCCTCGAAGCGCTCGAATCCAACGGCTGGAACCGTCAAGGAACGGCCGACATGCTCGGTATCAACCGCACGACGCTCTACAAGAAGATGAAGCGATACGACATCGAATTCGAGCACCAATTCAGTTTGGTCTGATTTCTACGACACTGATTTCTGTCACACGGACCAACCGATTCCACAAAGGGTCGGGAGTCTTGTGCGTGCCTCCGAATCGGCATGCTGAGATTCTCGACCCTTGTCTGTTTGCTTGATGGGACATTGAGTTGATGGACTTGCCCACGTTTTTCGTGCGTCCAATTCAGCGCGTATCGTGAAACGTGAGGTTTATGTCGAAGCGTCGTCCAACTCCTGGAAAACGCGGCGACCTTGGTTGCGTAACGTGCGAAAGTCGAACTCAGAGCGTGGCCAATTTCAGTGCGATCCGACAGGCGTGCAAATAACTCACCACGTGGAGTACTTCGTCTGTGGTGTGGATGCCGGCTTGACCGCATCCAAGCGTGACGGTGGGCAAGCCGTGAGCGGTCATCCAATTGGCGTCGAGGCCACCGTTGCTGATGCGTGTTTCGGGTTCGAGGCCAGCAGACTGAATGGCGGCGACCGCTGCGACAACGCATGGCTCGGAAAGATTGAGAGCGAATGATTCGTATTTGAGGTCCGCTTGAAACTCGACACGGCCGGGGAGACCGCTGTCTGTGCGGACTTGTTTGGCCGCTTTTGTGAATGATTCGCGAAAGGCATTGACGATCTTCAGACGAAACTTGGGATCGTGGCTGCGCGCCTCTGCACGCACATGCACGTGCGGCGTGACGACGTTGGTCGCTTCGCCTCCCTGAACGAAGCCGATGTTGCTGGTCCCTCGGTTCTTGCCTTTGATGATCAGTCCGTGCCATCCGTTGGCGGTTAGGTCGGCGATCGCGATACTGGCCATCGCGATCGCGCTCGCGCCGTGTTCGGGATGCGCACCCGCGTGTGCGGCAGTGCCGAAGACATCAATGTTGAGATCGTAGGCTCCGGTCGCTCCGATCGACGCGACGTGAGCCGCTCCGCCGTCCCAATTGAAACAGAGCTTCGGTTGTCCGAGTGATCGCTGATTCACGAAGCGCGCGCCGATCAATCCGATCTCTTCCTGCACAGGCCAAAAGAACGTCAACGGCGGATGCGGCAGCTTGTTTTTCAAGATCGTCTGCAACGTGTTGAGTATCACCGCCGCGCCGGAACGGTCGTCACCGCCGAGTGCTGTTGTCGGATCAGCCGACTTGATGAGGTCGCCTTCGAGGATCGGCTGCGCTCCGACCGCGAGCGGCACGGTATCGACGTGCGCCATTAGCAGTCGGCGTGGTCCGCGCTTTGTTCCCGGAAGCTTGACGATCAGATTGCCGATCTCGCCGCCTGCCGGACTGCGTTTGTTGGCATCGTCAACAGTGATTTGAACATCCGGCACACCCGCGAGTTTGAGTTGCTTCTGAATGAAGGCGACGACTCGACCTTCCTGAGTGCTTTTACCGGGGATCGCAATGAGGTTGGTGACGAGTTGAATCGCAGCATCGTCGGCAAAGTTGAGCGAAGTCTGCGAAGGAACGGAGCGAGTTGACATTCGGATGCTTTCAGAGGAAATGCCGAGGGTTGGCCACGATTGGGCGAGACGAGCCGGGCGTTGAGTTTTTCCAAAGTAAGACAGGAGCCCCGTCCGACGGAAAAATCACGACGCGGAGCGTCGTGCCACACTTTTTCAACGGGCCGCTATGCTACTCGGCGACAGGTTTGGAGCAACACTGGGCTGAACCGATCGTCGCAAGTCAAAGGGCTTTTGATGCGAGAACGCACCGGCAAAAAGAAATCGCGATTGGAGTCGTGGCTGAAGTCGGCGACGACTCCCGTGTTCTTGGTTTCGGCGACGCGGCGCGTGTTGTTCTTCAACGCAGGCTGCGAGCAACTGACCGGTTGGACCGCTGACGAAGTCGTCGGCGAGGTGACGGAGTTTGTCTCTGATCCGGAACCACAGTCGTTACAGACAATAATCAACGCCCTGTGTCCGCCTCCCGAAGTTCTAGCCGGTCGAGAGCAAGACGTTCCGGTCTTTGTGCCTAGCAAGAAAGGGACGCCGGTCGCGAAGTTGGTGAGGTTCATTCCCGTCGTGGATGCCGATCGAGTGACGAGTGTGTTGGGAATCGTCTCCGCGTTGCCGGTCACGCCGCCGAATCAACCGACTTCGCTCGCGTTGCGATATCACGCGGAACTGTCTGCGTTGCGATGGTCGTTGAAGCAACGCTACGGATTGAAAACGGTGATCGCGCGCAGCTCGATCATGAGGCGAGTGCTCGAACAAATTCAGATGGCTCGGCAAACGAGCCTGCCCGTGCATTTCGTGGGGCCTCGCGGTGTTGGCAAAGAACATCTCGCGCGAGCCATTCATCACGAAGGAGATTCACCGCTGGGAGCGTTCGTGCCGTTGGATTGCCAGCAGTCGCCGTTTGAGTTGCTGGAGATGATCAAACGCCTGTTGCATCCTCAAGCAAACGATTCTCCGACGACCTCACAACATCCCCGAACGTTGTTTCTCGTTGACGTCACACATCTCTCTCGCGATGTGCAAGAACGTTTACTGGCGGCGTATCACGATGCTGAGAAAGCGAGGCAAGGGCCGCATCAGATGCCGCGCTTGATGTCCTCGTCAACGGAGTCGCTTCAAGCGGCCGTTGAGGATCATCGGTTGTTGCCGGAGTTCTACTTCTTGCTGACGCCGTTGATCATCGAAGTCCCCGCTCTGCGACAACGAATGGACGATCTGGCACCGCTCGCGCAGGCGTTTTTGGAATCGCTCAATCGAGGTGTCAGTCGGCAAGTCGCCGGATTCAGCGATCCCGTCTGGCCGCAATTGCGGGAATATCACTGGCCCGGAAACCTTGATGAGTTGTTGCTGGTCGTGCAGGAAGCCCGCGACAATTCCAACGGTTCGATGATCGACGCGAAAGACTTGCCGCTGCGATTTCGAGCCGGCTTAGATGCGCAGTCCATCGGCCCCATCCATCAAATCATGACCGAAAAACCGATCCCACAACTTGAAGCACACATGGCAGCGGTCGAGCGTGATCTCATCAATCGTGCGCTCATTCAAGCCAAGCAAAATAAAACGCTGGCGGCCAAACTGTTGGGAATCGCTCGGCCTGTGTTGTATCGCCGCATGGATGCGCTCGGATTATCCAACCGAGAAGAATCGGGGGATGTGCCCATCCTGTGAACGTAGCTGTTTATAGAGTTAAGGCCGGAAGCATGGTTATTTCCGCAAGATCGTGGCGCAACGCTCCGCGTCGCGCTTCACGACGCGGAGCGTCGTACCACAATGCAGCTCGCCGCGCTATTCTTTACGCGGGCCAAGCGATGGCTCGCGACGTTGCAAAACTGACCCACGCTGGCCGAGCTGGATTCGCTGAGCCGCGTTACGGATTGAGCGAAACCAACTCAGGCGGCTCAGCCATCACATCGGGGATTTTGTCCGCATGCTTCAACCGCAGTTGACCACAGGCGGCGTCGATGTCGGCTCCTTTGCGTTTGCGCACGGTCGCAGGGATTCCGGCGGCTTCCAGGATTTCGACGAACTGCTGAGTGCGCGGAGCGGCCGGTTCTTCATACGGCAGCAGCGAGACGCCGTTCATCGGAATCAGGTTCACGTGAGCGCAACGACCGCGCAGCAACGTTGCCAGTTGCCGAGCGTGTTGCGGTTCGTCGTTCACTTTGGCGAGCAATACGTACTCGAAGGTGACTCGGCGGCCTGTCACGGCGAAGTAATCATCTGCCGCCGCCAAGATCGCATCGACGCCGATGTTGTTGTTGACCGGAACCAGTTTGTCTCGCAGCGGATCATTCGGAGCGTGCAAGGAAATCGCGAGGTTGTACTGTTTGCCGTTGCGAGCGAACTCGCGAATCTTCACCGGCAAACCGACCGTCGAAACGGTGATATGCCGAGCCCCCAAACCCAAACTTTCCGGTGAACTGAACGCATCGAGTGCCGTCATCAGCGATGGCAAATTCGCAAGCGGTTCGCCAATTCCCATCACCACGATGTTGGTGATTCGCTCGTCTTCGGCAAGCAGCGTTTGCAGTCGCAGCACTTCTTCAATGATCTCGCCTGCCGACAGATTCCGCTTCAAGCCGAGCATTCCGCTGGCACAAAAGACACAACCCATCGCACAGCCGACTTGCGTGCTGATGCAAACGGTGACTCGATCCGGTTCGCGCATCAGCACGCATTCGATTTGCTGGCCATCATCAAGTTGCAGCAGCAGCTTCTCGGTTTGATCGGATGCAACTTGATGCGTCGTCACTTCCGCCGTGAAAAGTCGAAATTCAGCGGCGAGTTGCTCACGCATCGACTTCGGCAAGTCAGACATCTGCTCGAAT
>JAYUFI010000746.1:0-10804 GCA_043738805.1 Planctomycetaceae bacterium
GTGAAGTAGTCGCGGACGTGATAGCCGATCTCGGCGATCAGCTTGCCGTGAGTCACCGAGATCTCGTGCAGGTGCGGGGCGAAGATGATCAGCTCGCCGCCGTCGGCCACGACCGGTTCGAGCTTGTACATGCACTTGCCGGCGACCCACAACTCGTCGTACATCGGCGGAGCACAGCTCAGCACCGTGTGGAACGGGCGGTCCATCCATTTGATGTGGACTTGGCTCGATAGGTCGGCGGCGGACTCCCACGCGGACTCCGGCGTGCCGAAGAACAGGCCGTGCAAGTTGCCGTCGCTGGCGACGACGAACGTGATCGCTCGGCGCGTTTTTTCGCTGGGGATCAGCGCGGCGGCGCGATCGACAACGGCGCGAACAGGCGTTCCTTTCACGCCGATGATGCCGACGTTCGTGATCAACGCACCGAGCCAGTGAAAGAAATTCAGAAGATCCGGCCCAGAGATACCCGGAAAAAAATACTTGTTGCCGCCGCTGAACCCGACCACCTCGTGCGGAAACACTGGGCCGAGCACCAGCAGCGTGTCGTAATCGGCGATCCGAGAGTTGATCTGCACCGGCACATCAAGCGACAACCGCCCTTCGGTGATCGCCTCGGTGTCGGCCTTCGTGAGCGTGCCAATCGTCGTCAGCCGTGCGGGATTGTCCCACTCGTGATTGAACAGCCCGACGTGTCTGTACTTGCCCCCCTCCACTCGATCGGCGTCGCTCATGCCGAGCATCTTCGCAATCGCCCCCACCGGCATCGGCGGATGCGTGCCGAGTGCGACCAGCACATCGACCTGCTTTGCAGTCGAGCCGATCCGGTCGTGCAACGCGCTGAACAGCAACGGTAGCGGTGCGGTACGAGTTGAGTCAGGCACGATGACCAGCACACGCTGGCCTTTGAATTCAGAAGCAGGAACCTCGCGAGCGAACCACTCGCGAACTTCCGCGTCGGTCAGGATTTTCATTCGTGAATCACCTTGAAAACAACAGGCAGGATTAACGCCGCGGTGCGGAGATGCAGATGAACCCCAGGCATTACCCTGAATATCCGCGTCGCTGCGTGAGATTGTCCGAAACGAGGCCGGGACAGAACGAACCGCAGAATATAGGATTCCCGAGGATCAAATGAAGGAGGAGCTTTCAACTCACGCCATGAATTACTTCGCTCACTCACTGCGATTCCTCGATCGGCCGTACTTCGTCGCCGGGACGAACGTGCCGGATTGGATGTCCGTCGCAGATCGACAAGTGCGTGTTCGAGCCAAGCTGATTGAACCGCACCTGCGAAATGATGGATCACCGCAAGCGGAAGTTGCGGCGGGAGCAATGCAGCATTTGCGCGATGACGGCTGGTTTCACTCCACGCGAGCGTTTGCCGAAATCACCGCCGATCTCGCAATCAAATTTCGAGCAGTCCTTGGTCCGGATGAAAGTCATCGCACCACGTTTCTCGGACACATTGTCACCGAACTGCTCATCGACGCGGAGTTGATCGAGCGATATCCGGGACAAATCGAGCGGTATTACGAAGTACTCGGCAGCATCGAACCGTTAGTCGTACAAAACGCGGTCAACTTGATGGCAAAAAAATCGACCGAGCGGCTCGCCCCACTGATCCCGCGGTTCATTGAGGAGCGATTCCTGCCCGACTATCTCAATGACGCTCGCTTGTTGCGACGCTTGAACCAAGTGCTGCTGCGGGTCAAACTCCCTCCTCTTCCGGTGGAGGCCATTTCCGTTTTATGCCTCGCCCGCCCACTCATCCGCGAACGGCTGAGCGAATTGTTGCCGGAAGAACACTTTCAACTCAGCGGCCACTAATCCAGCTGCACCGGAGCCATCATGCGTCGATTCGGTCAGGCCATTTGCATTCTCTTGATCGCGATCGGTTCGGGACTTTTTTCATTCGGCAGCTTTTTGGAACCGCGAGCGGACTTCACTAATGTCGCCGAGGTCGCTCGCCAAATTGATCCATACCGTTCCCGCGAGGAACATTTCACGGCTTCGATTTGTCGTGGAGTGGGCATCGGCTGCCTGACGTTGGGATCATTGGGCTTGGTCGTGCCCTGGATCAACCTCCTGGTCTCGAAAGTTCGTGTCATGGATCGCTCACCCTCAGTATCTCCAATCCCGGCGAACGATCCAATATCGTCTGTCATCGTTCAACCTTTACCCCGCAATCAGGAACCAACACCATGAAGTACGGAATGAACATGCTGCTGTGGACGACCGATGTGAACGAGTCGCACTTCAGCCTGCTCGATTCGCTGAAAAAGATCGGTTACGACGGAGTTGAGATCCCCATCTTCGATATGAACGTGGATCACTTCGCGAAGCTCGGCAAGAAGTTGACCGACACTGGGCTGCAACGAACCGCCGTCACGGTCAGCACAGACGCGGCCAATCCAATCTCGACCGATGCGGCGATTCGGCAGGCGGGACTCGATAATCTGAAGAAGGCGATCGACTGTTGTCATGCCGCCGGAGTCACTCACCTGTGTGGGCCGATTCACTCCGCTCTCGGCAGCTTCACCGGCCAAGGCCCGACTGCGGACGAATGGACTTGGGCGAAAGAAATTCTCACCAAAGCCGGTGACTACGCGAAACAGGCCGACGTGACGCTGGTGGTCGAATCGCTGAACCGCTTCGAATGTTATTTCCTCAACAGCGTCCCCGATGCCGCAAAGTTTTGTCGTGAGGTCGGCCACTCGCATGTCAAAACAATGTACGACACGTTCCACGCCAACATCGAAGAGAAGTGCGTCACGACGGCGATCAAAACTTCGATCGACCAAATCGTTCACGTCCACATCAGCGAGAATGACCGCTCAACTCCGGGCGAAGGTGGCGTGAATTGGGACGAGACGTGGAAGGCTCTCAAAGAGGTCAACTACGATGGCTGGCTCGTGATCGAAGCCTTCGGCCTCGCGCTCCCCGCCCTCGCTGCCGCCACCAAAATCTGGCGGCGAATGTTTACCGACGAACTCACGCTTGCGACCAACGCGCTGAAGTTCATGAAGACGCACGGCGGACAGTAAGACTGATGCTTCGTGGGATTGAGTTGCGCGTTTCCGGAGAGCCACCGCTATTTTGACAGTTTTGGTTGTCAAAAGTCGGGACTGACGATAACTTGCCTTCATGGTCATGGTTGACGCGGGTGAAATCCATCTGCCCGACGCAACCACAAAGATTGCAGGCAGTTTGAGCCATGAAAGTCGCACTCGAATCCAGTGATCGCCAGTTTTTGGACCAGCTTCATCGGCTTGGTTCGGGAACGGTTTCTGAAATTTGCAACACGGTCGGTGTCACGGCCACGGCTGTGCGACAACGATTGGTCCGGCTTCAGGAACAAGGTTTTGTTTCGCGAGTCATCGTCCCCAGCGGACGCGGACGGCCTCACTACGTTTATCAGGTCTCTGAGTCGGGGCTGAAGCAACTCGGCGAAAACTACAGCGATCTGGCGCTAATCCTGTGGCAAGAAATGCAGAGCATCGAAGAGCCGGTGTTGCGCGAGCGAGTCGTGCGGCGGGTTCGGGAGTCGATGGTCCAGAGGTACGGTCGGACGGATCGTTCGCGATCGCTGTCGGAACGGCTGCATCAGTTACAAGTGTCGCTCGCGGATCGCGGGTTTGATGTGGAAATTGATGACTCCGGAGATTTCCCGATTCTCCGCGAAAATAGCTGCCCCTATCAAGAATTGGCGGCAGCCGATGCTGGGATTTGTGATTTGGAGCAGGAAGTATTTCAAGAGGTGCTTGGCACGCAAATGGTGCTCACCAAATGTTGCCGCGACGGGCATCATTGTTGTGAATTTCAGCCTCAACAAACCCAAGAGTTGGTTGCCAGTTGACTCGATTGCAGGACACTGTCGTGCCGCTAGAGTTTGCGGCTCGGTGTTCGTAGTTCCGCCTTCAGGCGGCGCGAACGACAACCGCCTAAAGGCGGAACTCCAAACTAACAACGGACAAAATCATGAGCAGTTGGATCGAAGGACGGTTTGAAGAAAACGTGATTGTCTCGACGCTGGAGCAGGCGATGAACTGGGCGAAGGAGTCCAGTGTGTGGCCGATGACGTTCGGTCTCGCGTGCTGTGCGATCGAGATGATGGCCGTCGGAGCCAGCCGCTTCGACTTGGACCGCTTCGGAGCCGGGGCGTTCCGTGCAAGTCCTCGGCAAGCGGACTTGATGATCGTGGCCGGGACCGTCACCTACAAAATGGCCAGCCGAGTGCGGCGGCTCTACGAGCAGATGCCCGATCCGAAGTACGTGATCGCGATGGGAGCCTGCACAGTCGGCGGCGGCCCGTACTTCAAGTGGGGCTATCACGTCGTCAAGGGAGTCGATCTGGTCGTCCCGGTCGATGTGTACGTCCCCGGTTGCCCGCCCCGTCCGGAGGCTCTGCTCGAAGGGATCATGCGGATTCAAGACAAGATCAAGGCCCGCAAGCTCGGCAAAGGGATGACCGAAGTCCTCCCCGTCCCCCACCACAGCGGAGTGGCGGCGGTGCCGAGTGTTTTGAATGTGTGAGTTTCGGACAAGAACATGACCTCCAATCAAACCGACTATGTTTGTCCGATGCCCGACGGTGGTTGGCGTGTCGGCAATTCGCGAGTGTCGTTGGACTCGGTGATTCATTGTTATTGGGAAGGACTCAGCCCCGAAGCGATCGTTGAAGAGTTGCCATCGCTCACCGCCGAGCAAGTTTATGGCGCGATTGCGTGGTATCTCGGCCATCAAGCCGAAGTTGATCGGCATCTGGAGCAACAAGGCGTTCGTTGGCAGCAACTGCGAGATTCCAGTGAGTCTCGTAGCGGCCCGTTGCTCAACCGAATTCGATCACAGCGCGGCCTCACCCAGAGGTCCAATCAGCCATGAGCCAACTGCGATTCCTGGCGGATGAAGACCTACGAGGGGCGATCGTCCGAGCGATTCGCCGACTGGAACCATCAATCGAGATAACGACCATCCATGAGGAGAGAATTGCGGGGACGCAAGATCCACAAGTGCTGGAATACTGTTGGCAGAACCGCTGGTTGCTCCTGTCGCACGATGTCAACACGATGAAAGCTCTCGCGGAAGAACGAGTCAACCAGCGAAATGGCCTCCACGGACTGTTTCTGATTCCTCAAGACCGTCCCATCCGAGCGGTCGCCGAAAGTGTGGTTCTGTTGTGGTCCGCATCCGAGTTTGAAGAGTGGAACGATCAGGTGATTTACTTACCCTTGTAAGTTTTTTGAGATGAGAGGCCGCCTGAAGGCGGGACTACGAACAATGAGCGCGATTCTGAAGATCAGCGACCTGCGAGTCGCCGTGGATGGCAAGCCGATTCTCAAGGGGGTGAACCTGGAGATTCGGCAGGGGGAGATTCATGCCTTGATGGGGCCCAACGGGTGCGGCAAGAGCACTCTGGCTTACGTCGTCGCCGGGCATCCGAAATACGAGATCACCGGCGGGTCGATTGAACTCGACGGCGTCAACGTGCTGGAGTTGGACCCCTGCCAGCGAGCACGGCTGGGCATCTTTCTGGCGTTTCAGTACCCGGTGACGATTCCGGGCGTGAAGGTCTCCGATTTCCTGCGGCACGCGGTCTCGAACGTCCGCAACCCCGACCGCAAAGAAGGCGAGGGGCTGATCCCGATGAAGGATTTCCGCAAGGAACTCAAGGATCGGATGTCCGAGATCGACATCGACAGCGAGTTCGCTCGGCGCTACCTCAACGACGGCTTCAGCGGCGGCGAGAAGAAGCGGATGGAGATTTTGCAGTTGTCGCTGCTGCGTCCGCGATTCGCGATCCTCGACGAAACCGACAGCGGCCTCGACAGCGACGCCGTCCGAGCGGTCAGCGAAGGGATCAACAAACTCCACGGCCCGCACATGGGCGTGCTGATCATCACGCACCACGAACGCCTGCTCGAATTCAACAAACCGAATTTCACTCACGTGATGCTCGCCGGCAAGATTGTCGAAACAGGCGATGCATCACTGGCTCACGAACTACACGCGAACGGCTACGCCACCGTCCGCGAACGTCACCCGGCGGAAGCGGCCGAAGAGCAAGCGGTCGTCGTCTAGTAGCGTCGAGCAAATTGCTCGACGTTCCAAACGTCAAGAACGCGTCCAAGACGCACGTTGTCACAAGTAGAGATCTTGTGACAACAAATTACAGAGAGCTTGGCCATGTCCCTCGATACATCTACATCCGTTGCAGAAGTTGACCAGCCCGAAGTCGGTGTTGGGGATTATCAATACGGGTTCCATTACCCGACCGATGACTATGTTTTCAAAAGCCGTCGCGGGTTGGATCGTGAGATCGTTTATCAGATCTCCGAGTTGAAGAAGGAACCGAAGTGGATGCGGGACTTCCGCATCAGTTCGCTGGAGACCTTCTTTCAAAAACCGATGCCGACGTGGGGCGGTGGCGTCGAAGAGATCGACTTCCAGAACATCTTCTACTACATGAAGGCGGCGGCCAACCTGGAGAAGAGTTGGGACGATGTGCCTGACGACATTCGCAAGACGTACGATCGACTGGGCATTCCCGAAGCAGAGAAGAAATATCTCGCCGGCGTGAAGGCTCAGTATGAGTCGGAAGTCATCTACGGCAGCTTGCAGGAAGATCTTGCCAAGCAGGGAGTGATCTTCACGGACACGGACTCGGCACTGCGCGATCATCCGGATCTGTTCCGGGAATACTTCGGCAAGATCATCCCGCCGAACGACAACAAGTTCGCGGCGCTCAATTCGGCCGTGTGGTCGGGCGGGTCGTTCATCTATGTGCCGCCCGGCGTGAAGATCGAATTCCCATTGCAGGCGTACTTCCGCATCAATTCCGAGAACATGGGGCAGTTCGAGCGGACGCTGATCATCGTCGATGAAGGGGCTTCGGCGCATTACGTCGAAGGCTGCACCGCTCCGACCTACAGCAGCGAAAGCCTGCACTCGGCGGTGGTCGAGATCATCGTCAAACGTGGTGCTCGCTTCCGTTATACGACAATCCAGAACTGGTCGAACAACGTCTACAACCTCGTGACCAAGCGAGCGATGGCCTACGGCAACTCACTGATGGAGTGGGTGGACGGCAACCTCGGCTCGAAGTTGACGATGAAGTACCCCGCCATTTATTTGATGGAACCAGGCGCTCGCGGTGAGACACTGTCGATCGCGTTCGCAAACAACGGTCAACATCAAGACGCCGGAGCGAAAATGGTTCATTGTGCTCCGAATACGTCGAGCCGCGTCGTTTCCAAGAGCATCAGCAAAGGGGGCGGCCGAGCCAGCTATCGCGGCTTGGTCAAAGTCGAAAAAGGAGCGACCAACTGCAAATCGAACGTCGTCTGCGACGCCTTGATCCTCGACAGCAAGAGCCGTAGCGACACCTACCCGTACATCGAAGCCGAAGACGATCAGATCTCCATCGAACACGAAGCCAGCGTCTCGAAGATCGGCGAAGAGCAGCTCTTCTATCTGATGAGCCGTGGCATGACCGAAGCAGAAGCTTCCGCCATGATCGTGACCGGGTTCATCGAACCGCTCGTCAAAGAGCTGCCGATGGAGTATGCCGTAGAAATGAACCGCCTGATCGAACTGCAAATGGAAGGGAGCGTTGGATAGCCCGTAGCCACGCTCGCCAAGAGCGTGGAAAGCAAGGAGCGACACGATGCCAACCGTTTCAGGGATCGACGGGCCGTATCGGTTTTTCTTCTTCAGCTTTGATTGTGGTGAGCCTCGACACGTTCATGTTCAGCGAGATCGCAGCGTTTGCAAGTTTTGGTTACAGCCAGTCGAACTGAGTTCCAAATAATGGTTTCAGCCCAAAGGAACTCAATCGAATCCGAAGGATGATCGTCGAGCATTTCGACCAGATCAGCGAGGTGTGGGATGAGCATTGCGGCACAGAATGAGCCACGAATCTCGTCGATCGACGTGACTGATGAAGAAATCGTCGCGACTTTGGTTGATGGTCGTCGCATCAGCGTTCCGCTGGCATGGTCATGGCGACTTTCTGATGCAACAACCGAACAACGGAATCACTACGAATTGATTGGCAGCGGCGAAGGAGTGCATTGGCCGGACATTGACGAAGACCTCAGCGCGAAAGGGATGCTCTCTGGGCAGCCGGCCAAGCGGCCGCAACATGCGGTTGTCGTGTAGTTCCACCAGACATCGAACATGTACGTCACCACCGAAATCATCCGCGAGGTCAAACAGCGATACGGCACTCCGGTTGAGATCGCGCGGGAGTACGAGATGACTCCCGAACAACTCGGCGTCGTGCGGTTGGGGATGAAGCAGGGACGCTGCCATGACGTGACGCTCGTGATCGTCGATGACGAGCGCAACATCGTGGTGATTCGCAAGCCGAGCTATCCGCTCGGGGCGTACCGCACGCCGTCGGGAGGGGTCGAGTTCGGCGAGTCGTTTGACGACGGAGCGATTCGCGAAGCGAAAGAAGAAACTGGTTTAGACATCGTTTTGGAGAAATACCTGATCCGAGCCAAAGTCCGATTTCGCTGCGGCTTGGAAGTGATCGACTGGACGACCCACGTCCTGCAAGCTCGCCCAACCGGCGGGACATTGCAGCCAATCGACACGAAAGAAATCGTCGAGGCTCGCAAAGCGACCATCACGGAAATCACTGGCCCGATCCGTGAAGTGTTGCTTGGAACCGGTTCGCCGGGACTACAGTATCGAGCGGAGTTGGATGGACTGGCAATTGAGTTGATCTGCGGTGAAATACAGGAATTCCCGGTGACAAACATCGTGCACATCGACGAATCCAACTACGCACATGAGTATGCCCTCTCAATTGAAGCCATTCGCGACTTCTTGTACATGTGCTTCGAGATTTCGAGCGATTGTCTCCCAACCGGCGACTGGGGCAGGGCTGAACTTGGAAGCGTTGATCCGTATCGATACCTCGACGTTCGGTACTCCTACCGATACCAGTTTCGAAGCGATGACGAAATTACATTCATGCATCACGGTGCGGCAATCAACCTGCTATGCCGGGTTTGCCAGGTTTACGATCAAGATGAATGTTCGGAGTCTAAGCACATGTATGACTTCAACACGTCGGCAATGCGCAACTCCAAAGACTCAGTACTTCGACAACACTCCCCGGACCTTTTCCGTATTCATGAGGCTTTTTTGAGCGGCAGAATTGTTGCGACTGAATCGGTGCAGGCAGCATTCGTTGCCGCATTTTCCAACAACTACAAGTACTTTCTTGGCAGTCTCCAACGAGTCCTGAATGATGTTATTATCACAGCTTTCGATCGTCTGAAAATCCCCAAGTTGTCTAGACTGTAACGCAACCGGAAACTAATAGAGACACGGCAGAATCAATTAATCATGACCGCAACACTAAGTGACATCGTGACCGGCTTCACTCGTACCGCGTTTGAGGCGTTTCTCGAATCTCGTAACGAACCCGATTGGATCGTGGATGCGCGGCGCAAGGCGTATGAGCAGTATCAAGATCATCTCGCCGTGCCGTTGGACCCGGAGGAATGGAAGCGGGTCGAGACGCGCACGTTTCGTCCGGATCAATTTCATGTCCGCTCCGAGCCGTCCGAATCGGCGACGTTCGGCTCGTTGATGCAGGATCGAGCGGAGTTCGCCGGGATGGTGACTCACGTTGATGGGCACACAACGCGAGCGACGCTCGATGAGAAATATGCCAAGCAAGGGGTGCTGTTCGGAGACTTGAGCACGCTGCTGGTGGAACATCGCGAGAAGCTGGAGCCGTACTTCGGCAAGCGCGGAGTGCAGGCGCGGCGAGATCGGTTTGCGAGTTGGCACGCAGCGTTTTGGACCGGTGGGACGGTTCTGTTCGTGCCGCGAGGAGTGTCGATCGACGAGCCGCTCAACAGCTTGATCGGGCTGAGCGCACCCGGGGCGGCGGACTTCAGCCACACGCTCGTCATCTTGGAAGACGGAGCGTCTGCGACACTGTTGGAAGAGACTTCGTCGGCGACGACTGACGCGGCGGGACTGCATGTCGGCGCGGTGGAGTTGATTCTCGGCAAGGAAGCTCGGCTGCGGTACGTCCAATTGCAGAACTGGAACGACAAGACATGGCACTTCGCGCATCAGGCGGGGCGAGTCGAGTCGAACGCCATGTTGCAGTGGACGGTCGGCGGACTGGGGGCCAAACTGGCTCACATTCATCAAGACGTGCATCTCGATGGTCGCGGGGCTGAGGCGCAAGTTAATGGCGTCACGTTCGCCACGAACCGGCAAGTCCTGTCGTACTACACACAGCAATGGCACAACGCGCCGGACACTCGTAGTGACCTGCTCTACAAAGACGTGATCCGCGATCGTGCTCGCGTTGTGTGGCGCGGCATGATCAAGGTCGCTCCGGAAGCGCAGAAGACCGACGGTTATCAGCGCAACGACGCGCTCATGCTGTCGGATACTTGCCGCATCGACGCGATTCCGGGGTTGGAAATCGAAGCCGACGATGTCCGGTGTACTCACGGTGCGACCGCTGGCCGAGTTGATCGCGAACAAATTTTCTACTGCATGGCACGTGGCCTGTCAGAGTTCGAGGCGATGCACGTGATCGTGCAAGGTTTCTTACAGATTGTGTCTGATCGAATCCCAGTCGAGTTAGTTCGCGAGACACTCAACCAAGCGGTCGAGCGAAAACTAGGAATCGGCGAGTGATCATGCAAAATTAACACGGAATCACGTGAACCAACGACGCAAGTTCGGTGGGTTTGTGAAGTCGGAAAGAATGATTGTTATGGCTGAATTTGAACGAGTTGGTGCGGTTACTGAGATTCCACCGGGC
>JAYUFI010000747.1:0-1509 GCA_043738805.1 Planctomycetaceae bacterium
GATCGTCATGATCATGTCGTCGAGTTGGTCGTAACGAATCCGCTCGACCGTCTTCGCGGTAATCTGTCCCGGATACGGCCCCGCGACCAAGAAGCCGGTCGCCGCCGCGCCGCGATAATCGTCGGGCAAGAGCTTGTCACCGGCGATCTGCATCCGCACGAATTCGGAGTACGGCATGTCGCCGTTGATCGCGCGGATGACCCAATCGCGATAGTGATACGCGCCCGGTCGAAAGCCGTCGAACTCATACCCGCCGCTCTCCGCGAAGCGAGCGACGTCGAGCCAGTGTCGGCCCCAACGCTCGCCGTATCGTTCGCTTTGCAGCAACTCATCGACCACTTTCTCAAACGCATTTGGAGCTGAATCCTTCACGAACGCGTCGACTTGTTCCGGCGACGGCGGCAGTCCGATGAGATCGAAGTACGCTCGGCGAATCAGCTTCTCTTTGCTGACCGGGCCGTTCGGCTTGAGCTGCTTTTCTTCGTGCTTCGCCGCGACAAAGCGATCAATCGGAGTACCGTTCCACGCAGCGTTTTACGCTTCCGGCGGTAAGACGTTCTGCAACGGCTTGAAGGACCAGAACTGCCGGCCTTCGTCGAGATTGATCTCCCGCTTCGCTGATCCCGGCTTACGACCTTCGCGTGGATCAACGGCACCCATGTCGATCCACTTCACGAAGTCAGCGATGATTTCGTCTGAGAGCTTCCCGGTCGGCGGCATCTCCAAGCCATCGTACTTCAGCGCTTTGATGAGCAGACTCTCGGCCCCCTTCCCTTTGACGATTACCGACCCCGACTCGCCTCCATCGAGCAACCCTTCGGCCGAATCGAGGTACAGCTTCGCCTTCAACTTCTTGGCGTTGCGAGCCTCTTCCGAATGGCACGAGTAGCAATGTTGCACCAACACGGGCCGGATCTTCTGCTCAAAGAACTCGATCGCCTTCGGATCGGGAGCTTGCGCGTTTGCATTCGGGTTCAAGACGGTCTGTAACAGAACAATCAGGCCAGCGATCCAGCGAGTTCTCATGGCAATGGCGCCTCGTTGTGAACAGGGCTCAGCGGCCAACGTGGCCGGGATGAGCCATAAAGTAACCCGAAGCGTCAGCGAGGGCGAATGCTCAGCCGACATGATTCTCAATTGGGCGTCTTGAAGCGCCCACCCTCGCTGACGCTTCGGGTTACTCTGACTTGAGGGGTTGACCCATCGGCGTCTGTACTGCAACAACTTCGTGTCTTTGTGAGGCTGAGGTCTGATAGGGAAGTGAGAAAACATGTCACTCGCTGGCGAAGTCATCAACTTGCAAAAGCACTACCACCTCAAAGGTGGCGTTGTCGTGCAGGCACTGCGCGGAGTCAGCCTGCAATTTCCGCAGGGAGACTTCGTGGCGATCATGGGCTCGTCGGGAAGTGGCAAAAGTACGCTGCTGAACTTGCTGGGGGCGCTCGATCGCCCGACCAGCGGCTCGTACATCCTTGGCGGGCACAACGTCGCGGAGTTGAGCGACGACGA
>JAYUFI010000748.1:0-4082 GCA_043738805.1 Planctomycetaceae bacterium
CAACGATCTGGACCTACTTCGTCAGCTCATCCCAAAGGGCTTTGTAGTACTTCATGACTCGCACGGCATCGGTTGTCATCGGGCTTTCGGACAAACACCAGCCGCGATAATTCCGTGCTTTGAGCAATGCGAACAATTCTCGGTACGGATACTCGGCGTCATACAAATCGTGAATGTGGACTGTCGCACCGAACTTGTCTTTCAACAAATCGAACGCCGCTTTCAACGAACCGTTCACGGTCTCGCCAGGATTTGAGTTCCAGCAGACCACGACCTTTGGATGATCGGCAACCTGCATGATGTCCCGAATCACTTCGGGCTTTTGCGTGCCGTTGCCGTGAACTTCAACGCGGATTTCTTGGCCGTGCTCCGCTGCAAATTGGCCACACTCGCGCAGCGCCAGCCCGATGCGCTCGATTGTTTTCTTTTGGTCTTCACCCTTGTTGAAACCATTCGGGCGAACCTTCACACCGGTCGCACCGACCTCTTCTGACAACAAGACGAACTGCTTGGTCAGGTCAACGTTTTGTTGGACGACGCCGTGATCTTGGCTGTGATACTCGCACGCGGACCCGAGGCCGACACAAGTCACTTTCGACTCGGCGAATCGCTTCCGGACTTCCGCTCGCTGCTCCTTGTTGAGCGACGGCTCGACGCCGTGCTTGTGCGTGCTACGCAACTCCGCACCTTCAAAGCCGGTCGCTTCGCAGTTCTTGATCAAAGTGGCCAAATCCCAGTCTGCGCCCCACATGTAAGTCACAATTCCGAGCTTCATGATGCGCCTCACTAAACGTAGCACGGGCGGCCCGCCTGCTCTACGTTTTGCCGAGTCAGGCTCAGCGTTCGTCGTGATCTTCCACAAAGAACAACACCGAAGTCATTGGGATATGCACGGGGACTCGCCGAGTTCCGCGCAATTGTTCGACGATCAAGAATCGTTCGTCGGCAGCGGTCAGCAAACCTTTGACCGGGTTCATGCCTTCCAATCGCAGTGTCACCACGACCGTCTTACCCAGCAGTTTGCGGATGAATTCGATCATGTCGAAGTCCCTTCGTCACAAAAAGTAGACCGGTCATTCCGTGGCCGAAATCTTCGAGTCACGGAGTGACTCGTCTACCAACGGAACAACGCCGTCCCCCACGTCAAACCGGCACCGAAACCGCACATGAGCACTGTATCGCCGGAGTGAATTCGCCCTGCGCGAGCCGCTTCGTCAAGCACGAGCGGGATCGAACCTGCTGAAGTGTTGCCGTATCGGTCGAGCTGCATTAGCACTTTCTCGCGCGGGATGCCGAGCTTCTCAACCGCGTGATCCAAAATGCGAGCGTTCGCTTGATGCAGCAGAAACAGCGAGACGTCTTCAATTCGCAGTCCCGCTTTTTCGAGAACCAGACTGATCGTGTCCTCGACGACTCGCACGGCCCAGATGAAAACGTTGCGACCATCCATATTGAGAAACTGGTTGCCGCTCGCGATATCTTGTGGAGTTGCCGGTTGTCGAGTTCCACCGGCGGGACATTGCAGCAACGAGCTACCGCCACCGTCCGCTCCCAATTGATAGCAGACTAAGCCTTGATTCTTGTTGCCGCGAGAAACCAAAACCGCTCCACCACCGTCACCAAACAGCGGTGCGACCTTCTTGTCCGTCGGGTTCACGACGCGACTACAAAGATCGGCACCGATGACCAACGCCAGCTTGGAATTCCCCGTCGCGACATACTGTGAGGCCGTTGCTAACGAATACACAAACCCCGAACAGGCGGCGGCGAGATCAAACGCCGGGACATCGAGACCGAGCTTTTCTTGAACAATGCACGCCGTCGATGGGCAAGTGTGATCCGGAGTAAACGTGCCGACGATGAGCAGGTCGATGTCTTCAGTTTTCGCTCCGGCGTTGTCGATCGCGCGCTTTGCCGCTTCGATACAGATGTCGCTCGTCGCGACTCCGGCAGGAGCGTGTCGTCGAGCGAAAATCCCGGTCCGTTGTTCGATCCAATCGGGATCAAAACCGTACCGCTCGCGAAGATCGGCATTCGTCACGATGTTGTCCGGCACATACGAGCCAACGCCGACAATCTGTACTCCCATCAACGAGTTCGTCCGCATCGACAACGGTCGGCGAGCAACGTGCGGCGACGAACTTTCACGCGACGTACTCAATGAGGCTGCCGGAGCCAGTGCCTCTTCGACGCGTGAGACCGCAGCGTCCAGATCGACGAGCGACGTGGTGTTGGGCGGAGTGTCATCGGCGGGTTCTAGGCAGGCAGTGGCAAAGTCAACAACCGATCCGGTTCCCACCGGTAAGGTGCTGGTGTGCATGGGACGAGTAGTCCTGATGGGCTCGATCACGTCAACCAAGGCGGGGAAGGGCGGTGAACAAAAACATGCCGACGGTTCGAGCGGCAGCAGTATATTCGTGGCTCGCGGCGAAAAACCAGCAAGTCAGATTCGTTTCGTTCAGGATTTTCCCGGCAAGTGGCAAAGCTGGTCTACGGATGAAGTCATCAACGGCTAAGCGTTTGCCAAAACGGGCTCACCAACTACAACCCGCTGCGAACGAGAACTGAATATTTTACAGGCATCGAGTTGAAGCCGATCGAGCGACCTTCGTCGATCGGTGGAAAAAGTCAGCGAGTGACTCCGTGACTCGAAGGCTCCAATTACGGAGTGTCTGCGATTTTTTCGTAGCGCGAGCCGACAGTTCTACGATTTAGCCACAGGCTCGGAGGAAATCACGCACAATGACCATTCAGACGGACGTTGCCATTATCGGTGGAGGGATTGTCGGTCTCGCGACTGCGTACCGTTTGCAGGAGCGTTACCCCAGCGTAAAGGTGACGATCCTCGAAAAGGAAGGCTCGCTCGCCTTTCATCAAACAGGCCGAAACTCCGGAGTGTTGCACAGCGGCATTTACTATCGCCCCGGTTCACTGCGCGCGACCAACTGCCGCGAAGGTAAACAGGCGATGATCGAGTTTTGTCAGCGCGAAGGGATCGCCTTCGATATCTGCGGCAAAGTGATCGTTGCGGTTGATGAATCAGAATTGGCCAACCTGCAAAACATCTACGAACGCGGCCAAGCCAACGGCGTGCAGTGCGAGATCATCGGAACCGAGCGACTGCGCGAGCTTGAGCCGCACTCCGCTGGGATCAAGGCGATTCACGTTCCGGAAGCGGGGATCGTCGATTACCCCGCCGTCTGTGAAAAGCTCGCGAACCGCATCCGCGAAAAAGGAGGCACGATTCAGCTCAACGCGCGCGTCACCGGAATGCGTCGTTCCGGCGGTCGTATGATCGTGCAGAATTCTGCGAGCGATGTTGAGGCACGTTGCGTCATCACCTGCGCCGGGCTGCACTGCGATCGCGTGGCGAAACTGAGCGGCACGAAACCGAACGCTAAGGTCGTCCCGTTTCGCGGCGAGTACTACGAACTCAATCCCGACATGCAGCATCTCTGCCGCAACTTGATCTATCCGGTCCCCGATCCGAAGTTCCCGTTTCTCGGCGTGCATTTCACGAGACTGATTCACGGCGGCGTCGAGTGCGGACCAAACGCGGTGCTGGCGTTTGCACGCGAAGGCTATACGAAGCTCGACATCAATCTGGTCGATCTGTTCGAGTCGCTGACGTATCCAGGATTTCTCCGCATGGCGGCCAAGCATTGGAAAACCGGCTGCGGCGAGATGTGGCGATCGTTTAGCAAAGCGGCCTTCGTTCGCGCCTTGCAGCGACTCATGCCCGACATCCGCGCCGAGCATCTGCATCCCGCACCGGCCGGGGTTCGTGCTCAAGCACTCGGCATGGACGGCAAGCTCGTGGACGACTTCGTGATTCAGGAGAACGACCTAGTGGTGAATGTGCTCAACGCCCCGTCACCCGCAGCGACAGCCGCTCTGAATGTTGGTCGCTTGATCGTCGACAAACTGGCGGGAAGGTTGAATTGATTTCGTAGTGTTGGCGGCTCGCCTGCCCAGGACATCTGACTAGGCCGTGTTGACATTCACGCGAGTAGGATCATGGATGCGGCCAAGTGGAGGAAGGCGAGGAAGTTGCGAGCGGTTTTGTCATAGCGAGTGGCGAT
>JAYUFI010000749.1:0-1507 GCA_043738805.1 Planctomycetaceae bacterium
CCTTGTTCGTTCTTCGACTTTTCGGCAGAGGCGACAAACTCGTGCAGGCAGCGTTCGCCGTGTGGAACCGGCAGTAAGTCACGGAGTTTTTCTCGCAGATAGTTCGCGTTGAGGACCGCTTGTTCGGAAACCGCGTTGAGTCCTGCGGCTCCGAGCGTGCGGAGATAACAATAGCCTCGCAACAAGATGCCAACGTTGCCGAAGTGGCTACGGACGCGACCGATGCTTTTGCTCGGCGTGCCGAGTGCATAACGAACGCCGTCCGCCGCATCCGACCGAGTGACCACCGGACCCGGTAAGTAGTCGGCCAAGAAATCTCGAACCGCGATCGGTCCCGCACCAGGGCCGCCGGAGCCGTGTGGACCGGTAAACGTTTTGTGGACGTTGTAGTGCATCATGTCACCGCCGAAGTCACCGGGGCGGGTGATGCCGAGAATCGCGTTCATATTCGCGCCGTCAATGTAAACGAGTCCGCCAACGTCGTGCAGCATCTGTGAAATTTTGGCGATGTCTCGCTCAAAAATGCCGAGCGTGTTCGGGTTTGTGATCATGAATACTGCGGTGTTCTCATCGAGCTGCGACTTCAGTTCGTCGAGATTCACGAGTCCGTTTGGCGTGTCCTTGAGTTGCACGCAATCAAATCCGGCGATTGCCGCACTCGCAGGATTTGTCCCGTGAGCACTGGCCGGGAAAAGCACCTTCGTGCGATTCTCGCCTCGATCGTGGAAGTACGCCGCCGCACAGAGCAACGCGGTCATTTCGCCGTGAGCGCCCGCTGCCGGTTGCAACGAAACGGCCGGAAGCCCCGCGATCTCGCCGAGCATTTGCTGCAAATCAAACAGAGCCGCCAGCATTCCTTGTTGGTTCGCTTCGTCTTGATACGGATGCAGATCGACGATCCCCGGCAGCGAGCAAAGCCGTTCATGCCGCTTGGGGTTGTACTTCATCGTGCAACTGCCGAGCGGATAGAAGTGCGTATCGACCGACATGTTCAACGTCGAAAGATTCGTGAAGTGTCGAATGACGTCTGGCTCGGTCAACTCTGGCAGACCACGCGTTTGTGTGGCGAGTTGATGGCTCGGCAACAACTCCGCGATTGTTCGCGTCGGCACATCGCACGCCGGATACATCGCCGCTCGTCGCCCTGGTTCCGAAAGTTCAAACAGCAAATTTGTCGCTTGTCGATTCCGCATCATCAATGCCTTTCCGCCATGAGTGGCGGGCGGAGTTTAGTTGGCCAAGTCAGACCGCGAAACCAAGCCGCGAAACCGGGTTTTGAATCGTGCTCGTTTGCCGAATCAGTGCTTCTGTGAAGCTTGAACTTGGAGGACTGGTTGTGCGTGACCGCCGCTGCACAGCACGACCAGCAGATTTGAGATGAGGACTTCTTGTTGGGCCGGCGTCATTTCCAATCCCTCCGCCTTGAGGTGATGAATCGCGTCACGCACGATCGAGACCGCTCCATCGACGATGGTTCGGCGAGCGTCGATCAGAGCGAGAGCTTGTT
>JAYUFI010000750.1:0-1507 GCA_043738805.1 Planctomycetaceae bacterium
GATCCAAACTCCTGGCGGCCTCGGGTCGGGATTCATCGTCAACGAGAGCGGCTTCTGCGTGACGAACTGCCACGTGATCGAGAAGGAGACGCGTATCTCGGCCACGATTTTCCATCGGGGTGCCGATGGCGAGTTCAATCGCCGCCGAGTCGATGACGTGCGGATCGTCGCCCTGAATCCGTTCTTCGATCTCGCCCTGCTGCAGATCCCGGCGCAGAAGGATCTGACGTTCAAACCCGTATTTCTGGCCGCTGAGGAAGACCTGCAAGAAGGGGACGAAGTCTTCGCCATCGGCAACCCGCTCGGTCTGGAGCGGTCTGTGTCGCAGGGGATCATCGGGACGAAGAATCGCAATTTCAAAGGGCAGGTCTATATTCAGACGACGGCCGAAATCAATCCCGGCAACAGTGGCGGGCCGCTCTTCAACTCGCGCGGCGAGGTGATCGGCGTCACGAACATGAAGCTGATGTTTGCGGAAGGACTCGGGTTTGCGATTCCGTCGCCGTACTTGAAGCTGTTCCTCGACAATCACGAGGCGTTCGCGTTCGACCGCAACAACCCGAATTCGGGGTTTCGGTATCTCGATCCGCCGCGTCGAAAGACCGCCGGCGCGATGCCCGAGTGATTCCGGCGGTTCCTCACGAAACCGCACTGGCTTGAGGCGAGTATTCAGCGCACGGCATACTCACCCGGTGAAGGGTCGTTCGCGGGAACGGGTGCCAGAAACAGCACGATTGTCTCGGCAAGGCGAACTCGCCAAGATACGACACGAATCAGCCGCCCGCTGGCTGCGCTTCACCTCTGTCACGGAACCGTTGGGCACACGACGGCGAATCGTTTGGTTCCGTTTTCACTCGCAAGACCTTTCGATTAGGGACTGGATTCATTCATGAGACGACTGTGGTTGGGGACCGCTGCTGTAATGTTGTGCCTGGTGCAGGCGATGGTTGGTGGGCAGATCGTCCGCGCGGACGAAAACGCCATCGGTGAGAAGTTGCTGCCGAAGGACACGCTGCTGTTCTTCACGATCCCCGATGTGTCCGAGTTCAAGGATCAGTGGGACAAGTCGAGTTCGGGTGCGTTGTTCCATGACGCCGAGTTCAAGCCGTTCCTCGATGACGTGAAGAAGAAGATTGAGGAGTTGTCGAAGAAGGTGCAGGACGAGTTGGGTGTGTCGATCGACGAACTGCTCGAACTGCCCGACGGTGAGATCACGTTTGCCCTGATGGAGAAGCCGGCGCGAAAGCTGTCGGTCGTGTTGATGGTCGATTACGGCGACAACAAGGAGACGGTCGATAAGCTGCTCAAGAAGATGCACGAAGCACTCGAAAGCGAAGCCGAACACTCGAAGGAAGACGTGAAAGATGTGGAGGTCAACGTCTTCACGTTCAAGAACTCACCGGCGGACAACCCGTTCAAGACGCTGGCGTACTTCAACGATGAGTCGTACCTCGTGTTCAGTTCGGAAGTCGCGGCGCTCAAGGAAGTGCTGGACCGCTGGGAGGGC
>JAYUFI010000751.1:0-1507 GCA_043738805.1 Planctomycetaceae bacterium
GGAGTTGCTTGATCCGATTTGTCTTGATTGCTGCTCCGCCCTCCGCCTTCCGCCTTCCACCATGTGCTCGACGTCACCGTCACGCAGCGAGCTTGCGAATTCAGTCGCGTTCCACCGCAGGCCGAGCAGTTTGCAAACGCCATGTACTTTTCGAGCTGCTTGCGACGCGCGGGGTTGCGGGTCTTGCTGTAGTTGCTGAGCAACTCCGGGATCAGTCCGCCGAACGTGCCGCCGTGTTTCCAGACTCCGCCGTTGTATTTCCAATCGAAGATGATGTGCCGCGAACCGGTGCCGAACAGCATGGCTTGCTTCACGGACTCAAGCAGTTCATTCCACGGCGACTTCAGCACCGAGCCCTTCGGCAACTGGAGGTCATATTCGAGCGTCTCGGCCACGCCGTCATAAATGTGCCGCCGCCACTTGCCGATCTCCTTCACCGCGCCGAGCAACTCAATGGCTCCGTTCCATAGCGAGAGCGATCCATCCGGAATCAGCCGATCCATCAGAAACTCAAACCGCTCGCCGAGCCCGTTGCATTCAAGACACATTCCTTGCGGACTGTTGAAGCTGAAAAGCTGCGGCGACGGGGGCTCATAGCTGAGGCCGCAGTGAGTGCAGGCGTAGTGCGCGGAGTAGAGGCGGTCGGAGGTGTCCGTTGTCCGTTGCTCATTGTCCGTTGCTTCTTCTGCCTCTTCATCCGACTGACCACTGACAACTAACAACGAGCCTGTATTCGCATCATTCGCTGTTTCGCCGGCATCAATCGAAATCACCAACCGCCCATCCGCCAATTTCAACGCCGCCTCAACCGCTTCCGCCAATCGAGAGCGCGATGACTTGCCCGCTTCGAGGCGATCGACGACGACGTCGATCGAGTGCTTCATTTGCTTGTCGAGTCGGATGTCGGCGTTCAATTGCAGCACGCGACCGTCGACACGAGCCCGCAAGTAGCCGCGCTTCAGCAGGTCTTCAAACAGATCGCGGTATTCTCCTTTTTGCCGTTGAATGACCGGGGCCAGAACCAAGAACCGCGTCCCCGGTTCCAGCAACGCGATGCTGTCGATGATCTGTTCCGACGACTGCGCGGTGATCGGTCGGCGGCATTGAGTGCAGTGACCTTGCCCGACGCGTGCGAAGAGGACGCGGAGATAATCGAAGATCTCGGTGATCGTGCCGACGGTCGAACGCGGGTTGCGTCCGCTGGTCTTCTGCTGAATCGAGATCGACGGCGACAGCCCCGTGATCGAATCGACTTCTGGCTTCGGCATCTGGCCGAGGAATTGCCGAGCGTAGCTCGACAGCGATTCGACGTAGCGGCGTTGTCCTTCGGCATAGAGCGTGTCGAACGCCAGCGAACTTTTGCCCGAACCGCTGACGCCGGTCATGCAGATCAGCTTGTTCTTCGGGAGCCGCAGATCGACGCCGCGCAGGTTGTGCTCGCGAGCACCTCGAATGACGATTTCCGTGTCAGCCATAATGAAGTAACCCGAAGCGTCAGCGAGGGCGA
>JAYUFI010000752.1:0-10776 GCA_043738805.1 Planctomycetaceae bacterium
CCGCACAATCGAGACAATCCTCGGATCGTCTTGCTCACTCCGGGACCGTACAACGAAACGTATTTCGAACACGCCTTCCTCGCGCGATACCTCGGTTACACGCTCGTCGAAGGGGGCGATCTCACGGTGCGCGACAATCGTGTGTATCTGAAAGTGCTCGGTGCGTTGCAGCCGGTCGATGTGATTCTGCGGCGGCTCGACGATGACTTCTGCGATCCGCTGGAGCTGCGGCCCGATTCGTTTCTCGGTGTCCCCGGTCTCGTGCAGGCCGTTCATGCGGGGAATGTCGCGGTGGCGAATGCGCTGGGGAGCGGATTGTTGGAAACACCGGCGCTGCTGGCGTTCATGCCGGCGTTGTGCCGCTTCTTGCTGGGCGAAGAGTTGAAACTTCCGTCGGTGCCGACATGGTGGTGCGGCGAGCCGCGCGCTCGCGAGCACGTCCTCGCTCACTTGCGCGAGATGGTCATCAACCCGGCGCTGGCCAGCATCCGCATGGAGCCGATCTTCGGCGATGAGTTGTCTCGTGAACAACGCGATGACCTCGCCGCGAAGATCCGTGCTCGCCCGCACGACTTTGTTGGTGAGCAACGCTTGCGGCTGTCGACGACGCCGGTCTTGGTGGGACATCAACTGCAACCGCGACACCTCGTGCTGCGAACGTACCTCGTAGCGAAAGAGGACTCGTTCGTCGCCATGCCGGGCGGGCTGACGCGAGTCAGTGCGTCGTCCGACACGATGGTCGTCTCGATGCAGCGCGGCGGCGGGAGCAAAGACACGTGGGTCTTGTCCGACGGGCCGATCAGTCAGTTGAGCCTGCTTGGTCCCGGCGGCGTCCCGCTGGAGATCACTCGCGGCGGCAGCGATCTTCCGAGTCGCGTGGCCGACAACTTGTATTGGCTGGGGCGATACATCGAGCGTGCGGAAGGACTGACACGATTGTTGCGCGGCGTGTTGGTTCGTCTGACCGAAACATCGGGGCTCGCAGACACTCCCGAACTGCCGGTGTTGCTGCGAGCGGTCACGGTGATGAGTGACTGTTATCCCGGCTTCGTTGGTGCTGGTGCAGAACTGCATCTGCCAGCTCCGGAAGATGAGTTGCTGTCAGTCATTCACGATTCAAAGCGAGCCGGCAGCTTGGCCTCAACGGTGAATTCGTTGTGGCAACTCGCGACGACCGTGCGCGATCGCATCTCGAACGACATGTGGCGCGTGCTCGGCGACCTTTCGCCGTTGCGTGTCGATCAGCGGTTTACTCAGACGAATTCGGCACGCGAGCAAGAAGGTGTGTCTGAGAATCCTTCGTCGGAGAACCCCTCGCCGGTGAGTCGGGCTCTTGGGGAGGATCGCGACAACGGGCACAATGTCCCGCTCACGCTGAGCGATGAATTGGATTTGCTGGATCGCGTCGTCATCACGCTGGCCGCATTCGGTGGCTTGGCGGTCGAGAGCATGACCCGTAGCGCCGGTTGGCGGTTTCTCGACATGGGCCGCAAGCTGGAACGAGCACAGCACACAATTAGCTTGCTGCGGAGTACGTTGATTGCGGTCAATAATTCCGAAGGACCGCTGCTGGAAGCGCTGTTGCAAGTTGCCGACAGTGTGATGACGTATCGCCGCCGCTATCAAGGGAGCGTGCAAACAGCCGCCGTACTCGACTTGCTTTTGGCTGACGAATCGAATCCGCGATCGCTCGTCTTTCAATTCGCCGCGCTGGCTGACAACGTGGAAAACCTGCCGCGTGATAACTCGGCTCAACCACGTCGCAGTCCCGAACAACGGCTGATGCTGTCGTCGCTCACAGAACTCCGTTTGGCCGAAGCCGACCAACTCGCGAGCGCTGACGAAGCTGGCAATCGCCCGCAGTTACAAGAACTGCTCGACCGAGTGAACGCGAACCTTCCGGCGCTCTCGGATGCGTTGACGCAAACGTACCTCAGCCATTTGCAAACCTCCCGACACCTGGGAATGTCCAAGGTCGAATGACCCAATCATGCTCTACCAAATCACACACATCACGACCTACGAATATTCTGCCTCGGTGTCGCTGTGTCAGAACCTCGCACATCTGACACCGCGAACAACGACCGAGCAGCAGTGTCGGCAAACGACGTTGTCGATCAATCCGGGGCCGGCCGTGCTGTCGTCACGCACAGATTACTTCGGCAACCAATTGACGTTCTTCGCGGTGCAGGAGCCGCATCGCAAATTGACGATCACGGCCAATCATTTGGTAGAAGTGATTCCGCGAGCAACCGTTGACGGCAACTTCACTCCGCCGTGGGAAGAGGTTCGCGACCGACTTCGTGCGAGCCGCTCCGCCGAGGGCTTGTCGGCTTATCAGTTCGCATTTCCCTCGCGGCACGTGCCGTTCAGCCATGAGTTGGCCGAGTATGCTCGCGAGTCCTTCGTCGCCGGACGACCGCTGTTTGAAGCGATGCTCGACCTAACCGCGCGCATTCACGCTGACTTCGAGTATGACCCGCAAGCGACAACGATTTCGACGCCGATTCACGAAGTCTTTCAACAACGTCGCGGCGTGTGCCAAGACTTTTCGCACTTGCAGATTTCGTGTCTGCGATCGCTCGGTTTGCCCGCACGTTACATCAGCGGATACTTGCGAACGATGCCGCAACCGGGAAAGCCGCGATTGGTCGGAGCGGACGCAACACACGCTTGGGTATCGGTCTTCTGCCCGGACGTTGGTTGGTTGGACGTCGATCCAACTAACAATCTGCAACCGTCCGACAAACACGTCGTGCTCGCCTGGGGCCGCGACTTCGATGACGTCAGTCCGGTGAAGGGAGTCATCCTCGGCGGCGATCAACACTCAATCGGCGTGTCAGTCGATGTGGCGGCTGTTGATGAAGGTTGAGTTACTCAAGCTGAGCAGTTTTCACCGCCAAGGCGCAAAGTACGCGAAGGAAAACCCAAAACTCATTTCTTAATAACCGTGATGCGAGGCGACTTTGAAAACGGCCATCTTCCTGATTTCTTTGTGGCTCTTCGCGTTCTTTGCGCCTTGGCCGTGAAATTCCCTTCCCTGAAAAGGCTCAGTGTGAGTGGCTTTTTGCGTTGAAAACAACCTCTCAAAGTGCTCGCTCAAATTGAGCACTTACTTCTGCTCCGGCTTCTTCACTTCAATCGGGATGCCGGGCAGATTGAGGCTCTCTTCGTACTTGCCGACGAATCCCGCGACTTGCAGCCGGATGTTATGACGTCCGGGGTTCAGCTTCGGATCAACCTTGATGTCGACATCGATCGACGGTTCGCCTTTGGGGATTGTCACCGCCTCCGGAAAGCTGAAACCCGGTTGAGGTCCGATCGTGAAAGTGATCGGACCATCGAAAGTGGCCACTCGGTTCGCCAGTAACTTGATCCGAACCGTGCCGCCCGGCTCGGCCGTCGGCAGTTCCGGAGCGATCGTCGGCTTGAAGGCGCTTTGCACTTCGAGCGTGAAGGTGCGAACGAGATTGACTCGTTGGCCGTTGATCTCGGCGGAGGAGGTCAAGTCGACGCGATGTTTGGCCAGATTCGTGAGGATGCGGTTGAAGAACGTCCCCGAAGTCGTGAGCCGCTCAGCCGTCGCTGGCTGGAAGCGGGCGTAGACTTGGTTTCGCTCTTCTCGCTCGACACCGATTTGGCCTCCCGTGACGGTGAACGTGATCGGCGACGCGAAGCCCGCGCTGCGAGTGGTCACGATCGGGAACTCCGCCGTTTGATAGCGAGTCAGTTGGATGAGCTGCTCCGGCAGCTCGACGTTGAACGGCGGCGGCGGCGTGATCATCAACGCAATCTGCTCTGTGAGCGACGGCGGCAAGTACCGCTGATCCTCACGCAGTGCATACGGAATGAGATCCACGTTTTTGAGCTGTCGATCAATCATCGGCTTTGTTTTGGCAACTACGCTCGTAGCCGAAGTCGCCAGACTTCGGGTCTCAGGTTTTGCGACGTCTGCACCAGCGGTCTGAAGTCTGGCGACTTCAACTACGGGAGGGACGGCGGTACCGATGACTTGCAGGGACGCAAGCCCTTCGGGCGTTGACGGTGCGGCGCTGATGCGGCCGAGGAACTCGATGGCGTCGGCGGGGATGACGTTGGGTTCGAGAGTCACACCGGCAGGAGCACCGCGTAGTTCGAGCCGAATCTCCCCTTTGAATTCGGTACGAGTCACCTTCAACGAGAGCGGCTGATACGTCCCTTGCGGCACAGTGAGATCCGCCGCTTCGGACAACAATTGGAATTGCGGCCCACCGACTCGAACTTCGATGCGATAGGCGAACTCAGGGCCGCCGTCATGGGCAATGTCGCGCACTTGCAACCGATACTGTCCGGCCTTGCCCGCGTTGAACGCGAAGCTCGCTTCGTCCAATTCGACATCATCGACACGCCGCACTTCGCGGCCATCGGCGTCGAACATCACCAATTCCAAGTCGGCCGCCGAACCGATCGTGCGAGTAAACCCTTGAACGTTGAGCTTCTGATCTTTGTCCAATTCAAAGGCAAACCAATCGATGTCCCCTGGTTTTCCGAGGACTCCGTTCAACGTGGCCGGAACTTTTGCCGGGACCGGAGTTGCTGTCTCGATCGTGTCGTTCGGCTCGGTCTCAACCTGCGTTGGCAAATCGGTGATCGCGAGCGGAATCCATGTGGCCAGGCCACTCGGCGACTGTCGGACTTCTTGGAAGAAACTCCCCAGCGGTCGGTTGGACGCGACTTCAATCGGCAATTGCCATCCGGCGATCTGCGGGAATGTGAGCGTTGTCGACTCACCGAGCCGAACAGCAGACGGCACAGAAACGCGAGCTTCCGGGAAGTCACCCATGCGCAACACGTAATGCCACGTGGGATGCCCCTCAAACCGCGAGTCGCGAACTTCGACGATGTAGGTGCCTGCCTCAGCAAATGTGTGAGCGAATCGGCAATCGAAGAAGAGACCTACTGAGTTGTCACATTCGGCAACCACTTTCCCTTTTGCATCTCGAACGCGCACCAAGGGGTCATAGTCCTTGCCAAGGCGATTGCCGATCACCTCGAACGCAACACGCTGCCCCTTCTCCACGGTGATCGAATAGCTGTCGGTTGCCGCTGGTCGGCAAATAGCCGTCACGCACGCTGGCAGCTTGACTGTCGTGATTGGTGAGCCGGAGGGCGTTAGCCCCCGGACGTCGTCGGACTTGTTGCCCGTCCGGGGGCTGACGCCCACCGGCTCGCCTAGTGGGATGCGAGTCACCGGCAATTCATCAATCAAAAACAAATGCACGTTGCTCAACCCACTGCGAGTCGCCAACCGCAGACCGTACAACCCGAGCGGTGCCTCACGCGCCAACTCGACATCAAACGCCGCACTCTTCGAGTTGTTTCCGTTGTCGCTCACTGGACGGACTCGAAAGACCTCTGCCGGTAACGAACTCCACAACCCGATCGCCCCCGCAGTGTCACTGCCGAGGACTTCAATCCGAGTGGTCGCACCTCGTTGCAACACCGGCGGCGAAAGTTGTTCGATGAACGCTTGCGAGAACGCCGAACTCGGCCAAATAACGGCCAAGAGCATCGACAACAGCCAATGCCCACGAAAAGAAGACAGTCTTTTTTGACGGTTCGCATTTCCGCTATTCATCTTCACAAATCCTGATTGACCTGATGGGCGGGACGTCGGCTTGGGCACTTGTCACCAATACCGGCTTTGCAACATCTGGCACGGCTCATGGCTTGAGATCGGGAACACCAATTCGCCGTCCATACAGTCGAGCGAGATCGCGGTGCGTCATTTGAAACACTTGTTGGAGTGAGTCTTCTTCCGAGAGTCCTTCTTTGATGCCAACGAAGAAACGTCGGAACTTATTCGGATCAATCTCCAGCAGGATGCCAACCATACTCGACGCCGCACCGTACTGTTCTCCGGAAATCTGAGCCTGCTGGAAAAAACCGTCCAACGACCGCTGTTGCTGGAACAGCTTCGCCGACTGTGCTTGTCGAGCTTGCAAGTTATCGCTTTTAACGATGCGGTTCGCGATCCAGTCGGCCATCCCTTCGTTCAACCACGATGAGGCTTTGATATCTGATCGGTAGCGAGCGACGAAGCCGTGCGAAGTCTCGTGAACCAGAGCGCCGGCGAAATGAGCGGTCAAGTCTCCTTTCCAGGCAGAGATGACGACCTGCCCGTCTGTTTGAGCATGGCAGAGCCCTTGAGCTTTTGTGGAGTCATAGTTGTTCTTCATCGCCTCTTTTTCAAACCGCAGAAAGTCCGCCTGCTTCTGAAACGTGGCGACGATGCACTTCCCGGCCCAGATGTTTTTGCCCAATGGAACAGCGAAGGCTCGGCACATCTCGTCGTACAGCGAGTCGAGATACTTCAGATATTGCTGAGCTGAAGCGGGGTCGAGGTCGGTGATCAGCAAGTAATACTTCGTCTCGACAACCTTCAGCGGGCATTGCGGAAACTGCTTTTGGACCGAGGTGAGGAACTCTTTGCCCTTGGCGACTCGCTCCGCTTGTTCGTCGGCAGAGAGGTGTTCCCAAAACTTACCGCCTCGTTTGAAGACTCGTTGCTCGATTTCTTCCGACTGCTTCAACCGGGCTGTTCGCTGGCCTTCGTCAACAAACAAGAGACGCGACTTGCGGTCGTAATTGAGATCGAGCGGAATGTCGTCCACGAAAATTTCGTCAATGCTTGCGGCCGGGTACGCCTTCGCGGCCGCGTTGCCGGAGCGGACTTTCAAATTGAGGATTCCGACGGGATCGCCGCGAGTTTCGATCGACGTCACCTGCACATTGCTCAGAAACTGATCGCTCTTGAGTTGTATATCGATTCGCCGATTGAGCAGATCAGTAATCTCCGGGGCCTGTCGTGTGGAGACTAAAACAATTCGCAGGTCATCAGGCGACTCAATCTTGATCTCTGGCACTTTCATTCCGCCGGGAAACGCCTCGCGAACGATGCCGAAGACGACAATGTTTTTGTTCCAGAAGTGCAGGTTCGCCTTCTCGATCCCGTCTTTGCGATAAGCCTCCAGGATGTCAGGCGGAAGAGTCACACTCAGGTTGCCCGGCACGTTCCATTCTTTCGCGGAGTTGAGAACTTGCGAATCACCCGCTCCACCAATTGAGGTCACGAACATGCGCACGCGGACCTTCTTGCCAACATGCTCAAGCCCCTTGGTCGGCTCGATGTCGATTACTTTGGGATCAGCAGTCGCGTCGACAATCTGAATGTCATCCAGCGACGAAACCAAAATCGAAGCTCGTTTCAAACCGCCGGGACTAAAAGCTTTCACGACTCCCGTGACGACAACCTTCTTTCTCGCAAAGTGTCCCGCGAGGTCGGCGATCCCCTTCTCTTTTAGGGCCATCTGCACGGCAGGAGTGAAATGCACGATGAAGCAATCAGGCTCCTTCCACGACTCGCGCGAATTGATCTCAAACCGATCTTCGGATCGCCCCATGCTGGCCACGGTGAATGTGACTTGCACTGTTTCATCCAGATGTTCCAAGCCTTTGCTCGGAACGATTTCAGTTTGTCCCACGGCAGCCGTGACCAGAAAGAGCCAGACTAATGCGAATCCACACACCTGGCGCAGTCGGTGTTGCTTGGATCCTCGCCCGAAATCGTTGATGTTCTTGCCAATACTTTGACCAACGTTGCAACGCGAAGGTAGTTTTCGAGTGGTTATCATGGCCCAGTTCAAGAAACGGACTGAGAAAAATAAAGCCGTGGTGACAGGATTTGTCACGACCTGCCGATGAGGTTAGAGTGTCTCGTCCATCGGCCAACTTTGATGGCTGAAAATGGTAATCGACGACGCGGTGGAAAGCACGAAGTTCAGGTGGAGACAGCGAATGTTGAGTTTGCTAGGACCGAGATTTCCAACGTCAAACGGCCTGACTCGGCGCGAAATGATTCGCGTGGGGGGCTTGTCGATGAGCGGTGTCGCGTTGAGCGACCTACTGGCTCGCAGCACATCGGCGGAGTCTTCGGCAGGCACGAAGCACGGGCCGGGATTTGGAAAAGCGAAACGCTGTATCGTGCTGTATCTGTCCGGCGGACATCCTCAGCACGACATGTTCGATCCGAAGCCGGACGCTCCTGTGGAAATTCGGGGCGAGTTTGACACGATCGCGACCTCGGTCCCATCGCTCCGTTTCGGCGAGCACTGCCCACTCTCGGCCAAGCTCATGGATCAGATGGCCCTGATCCGCTCGATGAATCACACGCACAACGATCACGGTCGCGGCTCCTATTGGATGTTTACGGGAGCGATGTATCCCGGCTCGGTGCCTGACGTGAATTCGATGTCGCGAGCGGATATGCCCCACATGGGGTCGTGCTTGTCGAAGATTGCTCCCGGTTCGGGGCCGATGTTCCCCTTCATCATCGTGCCGCATCGGATGGATGTGGCCGGAGGTCGTCGAGCGGGTCAGTTCGCCGGAATGCTCGGCCCGAAGTTTGATCCGATGCTGACCGGCGGAAACCCCAACGATGACAACTTCCGTTTGGAGCATGTGCCGCTCGTCCCGAACGAAGACCCGACGGTCATTCGTCGCCGCGTTGGACTGGTCGATCAGCTCAATCAGCAGGTCGAGTATCTCCGCGACGGCGCGTTGGCGCAGTCGCTGAAGGACAATCAGACCAAAGCGATGGACGTGGTCGGTTCCGAAGCGGTGCGTCGAGCGGTCGATTTGTCGGTCGTCGATGCGTCGATCCGCGAGCAATACGGTCGCAACTTGTTCGGCCAATCGGTGCTGCTCGGAAGACGCTTGCTGCAAGCGGGAACGCGACTGGTGCAATGCAACTGGCAGCGGACTCAAGGAAAGAACGGTTTTGCGTGGGACACTCACTGGAACAATTTCACGGCGCTGAAAGAAGAATTGATCCCCGCTTACGATCGCGCGTTCTATGCGCTGATGACTGATTTGGCCAAGACGGGTGAGTTGGCTGAAACGTTGGTGGTCGTGGCGTCTGAGTTTGGACGTTCGCCCAAGGTGACACTGAAGAACGGTGGCCGCGAGCACTGGCCGGAACTCTACAACGTCTTGATGGCGGGAGCCGGCATTCAAGGAGGCCAGGTTTACGGCGCTTCCGATAAGCTCGGTGCCTATCCGGCTGAGAACCCGGTTGGCCCGGCCGATTTCGTAGCGACGATTTATCACATGCTCGGCATCGACCCGCATACCGAACTCCACGATCAACAGAACCGGCCGTTCCAACTCACGAAGGGAAGCCCGTTCCCATTGGCGATGAGTTGAAAGCCTGTTGAAAATGTGGCCTGTGCGATTGGCACGCTCTCCGACCGCTTGCGGAGAAATGCTGCGGCAAGTGTCGCCAGAGTGCCCCTCAAGTAGTAACATCTCGCCCGCACGGCCGCTTGGTGAAATTGGCAGACACGCAAGATTTAGGATCTTGTGCCGCAAGGCGTCGGGGTTCGAGTCCCCGAGTGGCCACTGATCTTTGTTTCAAGAGTTGATTGTCTGATGAAATAAAAAAGCCCAGCTTTGAAAAAGCCGGGCTTTTGGCATTCGTTGGCCGCGCCGGATTCACGAAGAATGCTGGCGATTCGACATCGTGGATGATGACCTCTCAGAACTTCCAACTCACGCCGAAGTTGTAGAAGTCTGAGGTGTAGTTGTTGCGTTGCTCTCTGATGAACGGAAACAAGCCTGCGGATGGGTTGCCGTTCCATTGGATACTGTTTGCGGTGTCGGTCACGCCGCCAATAATCATGAATGTATAACCAGCACGAAATTGAGCCTTCTCCAAGAGTCCTACACGTTTCAAAACTGGGACGTAGCGAAACAGCGGTGCTTCGACATTGAATGATTGCTGGAACAAGGTGGAGACACGATTGTGAGTCTGCGTACTGGAGAACGCATTCGGAGTTGCGTTGGTCGGCGTTGGCAGGAGGAGGTTGGATTCGCGAGTGATCATCGCGATGTTATCTCCGTTCATCTTGATTTTCTCATTGTTGGCCAGAAGTCCGAACTGCGTCGAGCCAGTAATCAAGAATGACTCACCGCCCACATCGTAGTTCAAACCCAACATGCCACCGGCGAGATTGCTGACCGCGTTGTTGTTCAAATAGGACGTGATCGGATAGCGGAATTGGTCGTGAAATTGGAGGAACGTGGCACCGCTGCCGGTCGTTTGATTGCCTCCTTGGCCACCTTGTTGGCCCTGACCGCCGCCATCTTCAAACACACCTGCATTGTCGATGATACCGTCACCGTTGTTGTCGATCCCATCAGGGAGCGAGTGAACTTTTTCATCCGGGCTCAAGGTACTCGTTGCCCCGCCGCCACCACCACCACCTGCGCCTTGGCTTGGCCCGTAGGCGAGGCCGCTGTCACGACCGAGGAAGCCAAATTTTTCATTCAGGTTGAAGTACCGTAATCCAGCAACCGGACGAACTTTCAAGAACTTCCAGTTCAAGACCGGAGTCATCACCCAATCAATGTTTCCGCCGTACAACTGGGTTTGCATATCAATCCGAAAATCAAGATCGTAAGGGACGGTGACGCCACCAAAATGCGTTCCGTCCGAAAGAGTCTTGACGGTGCCATCATTGAGCGGAAGACCGTTGAGATTGAACAGGTTGTTTTCCAACGCACGAGTGACGCTCGCCGGATAAACGTATTGGCTCAGCAGAGAGAGATCACGTGGTAACACCGTGAGTGGATCGGCGGTATCTTCCGGAAGTTGGAGTAGGCTCTTCAGTAATGCTCCTTCCGTCCCTTTACCGGTTGGCTGGAGGTCACGCTTGTCGTATCGATAGTTGTTATCAA
>JAYUFI010000753.1:0-4068 GCA_043738805.1 Planctomycetaceae bacterium
GGAACCGAGCTTGGCCAGAGGCTTGTCCGCGTATCTGAATTCGACGGCGGTCGATCAATACTTTCGGCAGTTCAACGGTCATACGCAGGTCAACGCGACAGACCTTCGCAGTCTGCCGTATCCCTCTGCCGCCGAACTGCGACGCCTGGGCGTAAACCTCGGCGACCGCTTTCCCGATCAACTGGAATTGGACCAGTTGCTGGAAAGTGAGTTGGCGTGATGGCAAAGCGCGGCAGTCCATCAACCCGAAAGTCGGCGCGCACCAAACCGGAAGAAGCCGCCGAGATTCTCAAAGCACTCGCCTTCGGCCCCAAGCAGTCGAACGAAGTGGCCGCCTACACGTTGCTCGCCCTTTTGGATGTGCAACCGGAGGCTTCTTGGCGAGCCGCGACCAATCCGTTGCGCGGCATCACGCCCATCATTGAGTTCGTGCGCGAAACCTACGCCGTCCGTTACGCACCCAACACGCGCGAGACGATCCGTGACGAGGCGGTGAAATACTTCGTCGATGCGGGGCTTGTGGTCCGCAATCCCGACGACCCGGCACGACCAACGAACAGCGGCAAGACGGTCTATCAAGTCGAGGCGTCCGCGTTGCGACTCTGCCAGTCATTCGGGAGTCGCGAATGGCCGAAGTTACTCGCCGCGTACCTCACCAGTCGCGAGCACACCCGCCATGAACTGCATCGGCAGCGGTCGATCGCGCGAATTCCCGTGACGTTGCCGTCGGGCGAGTCCATCTCGCTGTCACCCGGCGGACAGAACCCGCTCATCAAGCAAGTCATCGAACATTTCTGTCCCCGGTTCACGCCGGGAGCCGTGCTGCTCTACGTCGGCGACGCCGAGAACAAGTTCCTGCATCTCGATACCAAATCCCTGAGCCAACTCGGCGTGACCGTCGCCGCCGCCGCGAAGATGCCGGACGTTGTCGTGTTCGACTCACGCCGCAACTGGCTCGTCCTGATTGAAGCCGTGACGAGCGCCGGACCCGTCGACGGCAAACGCCGCAAAGAACTGAAAGCACTCTTCGCCGGTTCCACCGCCGGCTTGGTCTTCGTCACGGCATTCACGTCGCGAGACACCATGCGCAGCTTCCTCTCGCACATCTCCTGGGAAACCGAAGTCTGGATCGCTGAAGCCCCCGACCACCTGATCCACTTCAACGGCGAACGCTTCCTCGGCCCGTATCCCGACGCGATGCCGCCTGGCGGAGATAGCTTTACCGCAAGAGGCACAACAAGTGGCTAAAATTTATTTGCTTTCAGGTTGCTGGATGGCCGATTAAAGTATATAGTCTGCTAACCGCTTACCGATTGAGAAACAGCGAATGGCTACAAAACGAACTATGACGTTGAATTTGAGCGACGAGGAAATGGCTGTTCTCGACGAGTTGGCAACTCGAAAAGATCTCACGAAAACGGCCGTAATTCGTCAGGCATTGCGACTTTACCAAGTTGTGGATGCAAGGCTGGCTGCCGGCGAAAAGCTGATTTTTGAAGACGAAGCGAAACAGAAAAAAGCGGAGATGATGGTGCTGTGAACCGAATTCCCACCAGCTTGGTGCTTCGATCCACAAACGAGCCAGTCGTGGCGAGTCTCGTCAACGGTGTGAATCGCGATCTGCTGGAAACGGCGGAGTTGGCTTGGGCATCGCTTCGGATCGAAGGTGCGAAACGGCTCAAAGCCGCTGGTGGGGATGTTCCGCAGCACTGGCATTGGGACTGGCGGCGGAAGTCGTCGAAGATCGACCTTCTCGCGTATCGATGTTTTGGAATTGAGTGCGGTGGAGAGATGCAGGGGTTGATGCTCGTCAACACGACCAATTGCGTCTCGCGTTTGGCAGGGACGCGCGGAAAACCGTTGGTGTATGTGGACTACATCGAGACGGCTCCGTGGAACTTAAAAGAGTTCACAACCCAACCCCGGTACGGCGGCGTGGGGGTTCGTCTCATTGAGGCGGCGGTTCGATTCAGTCTCGATGAAGGATTTGGCGGACGAGTCGGTCTGCATTCGTTACCGCAGTCCGAACCTTTTTATGAGAACGTATGTGCGATGACCCGAGGCGAGATCGACCAGCAATACGAAAAATTGCGTTGGTTCGAGCTCACCGCGATCAACGTGAAGAAGTTTTTGGGAGGCAAGCCATGAACATGAATGAGGATCGAGGCTGGCTACTCACCAAAGCGAACGAGGAGGATAACTGCATCATTTCTGTGGGCGGTTTGGCGTGTCGCGTGGTGGCGGAAGCGAATGCAAATGAGGAAGAGCTTTCGGAGGCCACTCGTCGAGTGGCGTTTGCACGGTTCGTCGAACTATCGCGTCGAAAGCTGCGATTGACGGTCGAGCAACTCGCGGAGCAGGCCGATGTCGATGTGTCTCAACTTGTCGAGATTGAAGAAGGCGAGTGTGCTTCGCCGGAGCCGCGAACGGTCTACAAGCTGTCTCAGGCTCTCAGCTTTCCCCAGGACCGCTTGATGGTCATGTCCGGGCTGGCTCGGCCGCGCGACCGTCGTTTGACGGAAGCCACCGTTCGGTTTGCAGCACGCTCCGAGCCGGTGAATGTGCTGTCTCCCGAAGAGGAAGAAGCGCTGTTGGAGTATGTGAAGGTTATTGTGGAGTCCTCGTACGGAGACTGAAAATTGCAGAACTTCTTCTTGAGCGAACGCACGGCACAGGACATCGATCGCCGGGTGGCGAAGATCCTCCGGGATATGGGCAATCCTCAGCCGCCGTTGCGACTGGAAGAAGTTCGTCACCTTTTGGAACTCGACCTTGGGTGGTACTCGTCAGCGGATGACGGAATTCTTCGGGAGACTTTGCATCGACTCACGATGGCCGGAAAGCAGATTCTCGACCGTCCGGGTTTGCTTCTGGATGCGGTCAAGAAATTCAGCCTCAAGGCTCTTTGGCAACCGGATCGCAAACGCATTCTGTTGGATGCTGAATTACCGCCTCTTAAGCAGCGGTGGGGCGAAGCGCATGAAATCGGTCACAGCATTTTGGATTGGCATGAGCCAATGACACACGGCGATCAGAAACAGACGCTGAGCTACACTTGCCACCAACAGTTGGAGGCTGAGGCCAATTTCGCAGCGGGCCGTTTGACGTTCTTGCGCGACCGTTTTACGGAAGAGCTTTTCAGCAGTCCTTTGACATTGGATTCAGTGAAGACGCTTTCCAAGTCTTTCGGCAACACGATCACATCGGGCCTTTGGCGAACGGTCGAATCACTCGATGCACCGGGCTTTGCAATGATCAGCCAGTATCCGCGTTCGTACTCGCAAACTGATGGCGAGTTGGTTCGATACTTCATTCAGTCACGGCGATTCTCCCGCGAGTTCACCGGGGTTACTGCATCTCGGTTGTTTGAATGCCTCGCTTCATTCTGCCGGCCCGGAAACGGTCCCCTCGGTTCTTCAGAAATCACGCTCAGAGACAACAACGGAACCGAACACGTTTTCTTCATCGAGTGCCTCTTCAACAGGTACGACGCCCTCACGCTGGCAACTTACGTCAGAGCACGCACGCCTTTGGTATCTGCGTTGTCGCCAGCGACGATGCAGCCTCGGCGGCTCTTGCACTGATCGACCACCGCGCCCTAGTCCGGCACGCGGACCACGCGACGCTGTCAGTTGTCGAGTTGCTCAAGCATCGGTGCGTCTCCGGCGTTTCGGTGGCTTCGTCGGCGCGGGTTTGCGGGAGAGTTCGGCTTCGAGTTCCTGGATCGTCGGCAGGCTGCCGCGCAGGTTTTTGGGGAGGGACTCGACGAGTCTGGTTTCCCAACCGGCGACGCCGATCGGTTTGTGGATGTCGCGCAGGGCGTATTCGACGATCAGCCGGTTCTTGTCGTAGCCGAGTTGCTCCGCAACTCGGATCGGAGTCGCAGAGCGACTCCGCTACGGGTCTCGCAGCAGCTCGTTCACCGCCGACAGTTGAGAACGTTTCTCCGTGACACCGTGATTTCTCGCTAAAGGTCCAGCGTATGTCGCCGCGCAGGAGTGGGCCGGAGTCATCGGAAACATTGAACGGCGGATTGGCGAGGACGAAGTCGGCCTTGAGATCGGGATG
>JAYUFI010000754.1:0-4064 GCA_043738805.1 Planctomycetaceae bacterium
ATGCTGTGGCTGCCGATGATCGTCAATGATTGGCAAGCCCCCACGATTTCGCTGACCGCTCAGCAGAATGATTGGTCGCGTGTCTGTTGTGAGATACCACCGCTCGACAGAGTCATTGTCTTTGAGCATTTGGTGATCTAATCCGCTTTTGTGTGCGGCGTGTTTCGCGCCGCCTCTTGGGATCGGCTCCGATTTGAGCGCCCCGTGTGTTCAACGGCGTGAGTCGGTTGGCTGTCTGTCGTGCCGCGTGTGTGCGTGGCGCTTGACGTGTGTGAGATGAACGGTGCTGGCGAGTTGGGAGCGTTTCCCCAAGTTCTCTCGCCGCCGTTCTTGTCTGGTGATGACGCCGATTTGCCGCGTGCGTGGTGACGTGCGTCTTAATTTCCGAAAGGGTTTTATCATGTTGACGACTCTCAAATTGTTTGGTCTCTCGACCGTGTTGGCTTGCGGAACTTGCATCGGCGTCTGTGACGCTCAGGCGTGTGGTGGTGGTCGTTGCGGCGGCTGCCAACCGAGTTGTGCCGCTCCGTCGTGTGCGGCTCCAGCCGCGATGCCGACCGATGCTCCGGCTCCTCCGGCCGAACATCAGCACAACGCCGCCGCGAATCGGCAGCGCTATCAGAGCGGCTATCAGGCTCCGGGCTATTCGCCGATGCGGAGCTACGGTTCGCGCAGCTCGTCGAATGACTTCGGCGCAGGCCGCAAGATTCTCGGCCGGTTCGGCAACTGATCGGTGATGTTGTGTTGCCTCGCGCGTGGACGCACCGCGCATGAGGCGACGATCTGAGAGTGCGTGTCCGAGAACGGTTCTCGGACACGCGCTGCTCCGTTTCAACCATGTGGCGAGCAGCCGGACCGGGCTGGTGGGTTAGCGCCAGTTAGTAGGCTGGCTCGTGCTTCGGCTGCTCGCCGTGTGGTTGTTTTGGTGATTGGAAAATCGCTCACGATGAGCGATGAGGAGAATGCGAATCATGTCAGAATCCAAGCACGAAGCTCCGCCGATTGACGAAGGGGGCCTGCGAGCACCGCCGCACTTAAAAGGCTGGCGAAAGGCGTGGTGGTGGTTTGATTTCATCATTCTGGTGAAGCTGGCTCGGCTGCGGTTCGTCGCCGTGCTAGTGGCGATTGGAGCGGGCATCACGCAATGGGATACGCTGGTCGCCCATTACGAGAAATGGACTCGGCCGTCTGGCGATGCAGCGCATGTTGCTGGAGACTCCGAATGGTTCTGCCCGATGCACCCTTCGGTCGTGCGTGACAACAGCAAGGACAAGTGCCCGGTCTGTTTCATGCCGTTGTCGAAGCGCAAGAAGGGCGAGGCGAACGACGAGGCGTTGCCGGCGGGTGTGGTCAGTCGCGTGCAGTTGTCGCCGTATCGAGTCGTGCTCGCGGGCGTGCAAACGTGGCCAGTCGCGTATGTGCCGCTGACGAAGCAGATCACGGCAGTCGGGTATGTGGACTTCAACGAACGCGGTTTCAAGACCGTTTCTGCTCGCGTGAAGGGGCGCATCGACAGTCTGATTTCATCGGAGACTGGTAAGCTCGTGGCGGCGGAAGATGAACTCGCCGCGATCTACAGCCCCGAACTGAACGTCACCGTGCAGACGCTCGTGGATGCTCAGAAGCGGAACAACGCCGACTTGGTGAAGAGTTCGCAACAGCGGCTGCGATTGCTCGGCATCAGTGACGACCAGATCGACCGCATCTTGAAAACCGGCGAAGCGAACACGCACTTGCGAATTCGCTCGCCGATCTCCGGGCACATCGTCAAGAAATACGTTCGCGAAGGGCAGTACGTCGATGAGGGGATGCCGCTGTACGACATCGCGGACCTTTCGACCGTCTGGATTCAGGCTCAAGTTTACGAGCACGATTTTCGGTTTCTGCCCGCCGAGCATCATGGCGACGTGAGTGCCGAACGGCTGCCGGTCACGGCGATCACGCAAGCGTACCCGGACGAACCCTTCCACGGTTTTCTCTCGTTCATCTACCCGCACGTCGATCAGGAAACGCGGACGGTGACAGTTCGCTTCGAGATTGCGAATCCCGGTCACATGCTGCGTCCAGGCACAACGGCGGAAGTCATGATCGACGTACCGCCCTCACGAGTGCCCGCCATCGCGCGAGCAGCGGCGAGAGAAGATGCGGAAACATCGGCAGCAGAAAATGGCGAAGCGACAACCGCATCGTCGTCACGCGAGCGGCTGGAGCACGGCGAATTGCTGGCCGTTCCCGAAGGGTCGATCATCGACACCGGACGGCAAAAGATCGTCTATCGCCAAGTCTTGCCGGGTGAGTTCGAGGGCGTGCTCGTGCAGCTTGGACCGCGCATGGCGGGACCGAATGACGTGACGTTCTTTCCGGTGTTGAGCGGACTGGAGGAAGGCGAAGTCATCGTCACCAGCGGTTCCTTTCTGGTCGATGCCGAAACGCGGCTGAATCCGGCCGCCGGTTCCATCTACATCGGCGGCAGCAGCGGCGGCGGTTCGATGCCGTCAAAGACCGTGAGGCCGTCCACTCCCGAAGACACCGACGCGAAGATCGACCTCGCGCTCGCCAAGCTCAAACCCGAAGACCGCAAGCTGGCGGCGTCGCAAAAGTTTTGCCCCATTTTGACGGAGAGCCGTCTCGGCTCAATGGGCGTGCCGATCAAAGTGATGGTCAACGACCAACCGGTTTTCGTCTGCTGCAACGGCTGCACCAAGCAAGCCGCGAAAGAAGCCGACGCGACGTTGAAGAAAGTCGCGGACCTGCGCTCTGGAAAGAAGCAAGACGTTGAGAAGAAGTCCGCAGCGACGAACACAGCTTCACCGTCAGCGAAGTCAGCAATGTCTCCCAAGCAAGAGAAGATCGCCAAGGCGTTGGCGAAGCTCAGTCCCGAAGACCGCGCGGCGGCGGAGAAACAAAGACTCTGCGTCGTGATGAAGAAGAGCGAACTCGGTTCGATGGGCGTGCCCATCAAGCTCATGCAGGATGGCAAGCCGCTGTTTCTGTGTTGCGAAGGTTGCGTTGATGCCGCATTGGAAAAGTGGCCGACCGCGAAGCTCGCAGAGAAGCCAGCAGAGAATGAAAAACGATAACTCGGATTTGTTTTCGACATCGGGAGGCGAATGGATCGCCTCATCCCTACCACTCTCTTGGAGCAGATTCCCATGAAAACGACTCGTTGGTTCTCAGTCACGCTGTTCGCCGGAGCGTTCGCATTGGCAGGCTTGTTCGCCTCGACCTGTTTCTCGCAAGAGAAGGACAAGCCGGCTGCCAATCACAAGGAAGGCCATGACCCCAAGAAGGCTGAGGCCAAGATTGAGACAGCTCTGGCGAAGCTGCCGAAGGCTGACCGCGCTCTGGCCGATGCACAGCGCTATTGTCCGATGATGGACAGCACGCGACTCGGTGCGATGGGTACGCCGATGAAAGTGATGATCGACGGCAAGCCGGTGTTCTTGTGCTGTGCTGGTTGCGAAGACGATGCGATCGCCGAGGGCAAGAAGACGCTCGCCAAAGTCGAGAAGCTCAAGAAGGCGACGGCCGCAGTCGCCAAACTTCCGGCGGCGGATCAACCCTTGGCCGAAGCGCAACAGCTCTGCCCAATCCATGAGGGCAGCCGGCTGGGTTCGATGGGAACTCCGGTGAAATTGATGTTGGATGGCAAGCCCGTGTTTCTGTGTTGTAAGGGCTGCGAAGACTCGGCTCGCGAGAACCCCAAGGCCACGTTGGCGAAAGTGGACGAGATCAAACACGCCAACGCGAAAGCCGGTCATGGCGACCACGGAGCGGCGGGCCACGATCACAAAGACAAGCCGGATGCCGCGAAGAAGAAGTAGCGTCCTGCCGGTCTCCGCTCCATAGGTTCGGCGAATCCGAGTCCCACGAGAATCACGATGATTGAAAAGCTGATTGAAGCCTCGATTCGCAATCGGTTCCTGGTCTTGATTCTCGCGGTCGCGTTGTCGATCGGTGGGCTGTATGCCGTGTTCGACACGCCCATCGACGCGATCCCGGACCTGAGCGAAAACCAAGTCATCGTCTTCACCGATTGGATGGGCCGCAGCCCGCGCGAGGTC
>JAYUFI010000755.1:0-28288 GCA_043738805.1 Planctomycetaceae bacterium
ACGACGCACAAGCGAGTGGTTGTGTCTAAACCACTCGCTTGTGCGTCGTGCTTGTTTCCTCGTGGTTGACGGGAATCTATTTCTTTGCGGTGAGCCGACAAGTTGGAAGCTTGTGGCTACGGTTTTATTGCGTTTAGAAGAAACCACCGCCACCGCCGAAGCCACCACCACCACCACCACCGCCTCCTCCGCCACCACCTCCACCGAAGCCGCCACCTCCACCACCCTGGTTGTTGCCGTTAACGCCACCTCGGCTGCCGATGAAGCGGTAGTAGTCGGATTCACCTTCGGATGAGTTCATGCCCTTCTCATACGATGGACCGACGATGACTCGCGTGACAGCGTCGGGGTTGCCGAAGTCGGACAGAATTTGCACGACGATGTTGCGGCGTAATTGATCGAGTTCGGGATCGCAGTTGTTTTCGGAGCGTTCGACCAAGACAGGGAACGGCGTGCTTCTCATGCGCGCGGCAATGTCCATGACATGGTCTTTGCCATCGGGTGTCAGTTCCGCCGTGTTGTAGCGGAAATGAACTCGATTCATGATGAAGTCACACGCTTCGCCGTTCATTTCCATTTGGTGGTAATGATCGCGAACGGTGCTCCCCAACGGATAAGTGTTGGGGATCGCAAAGGAGCGTCGCGAGCCGAGGCTCGGAAAGCAGCCGATGATGGTGGTCGCCACTGCGGCGGTGAGTAACACGCTTAGTCGCGATATGGTGGCGCGAGAGCGTGTGTTTGAGTTCGTGCGAATGGTCATGTGCCCCTCCTCCGTGAATTCACTCACCGTCCCCTCACTCCGGAGGGTGTCTGATTGGTTATCGGCAGTTTGGCCCGTGAGGGCGATTCATCAGGCAGAAATTGCCACCGGGCAAAGTAGACGAGTCACTCCGTGACTCGAAGTTTCCGGTCACGGAGTGACCGGTCTACGTTTTAGCGATATCGCCCACCGTTGTTGCTGCGAGGTGTTTGATAGTCTGCCGGTTGAACACCGCCGTTGGGTCGCGGTGCGTTGTATCCCGCAGGTTGCACCGGGCCGCGACTGAATGGATTCCAACTTCGCTTCTGTTGATTCGCAATATCTTCAGCGGATGATCGGCCGAGCAATGCGCTGCGGCTGTTGTTGGGTGAGTAACGAACTGACGGATCAGGAATTGGTCCCGGCGTTCCGGCTGGTGTCGGCATTTGGCCAGAGCCCATCGGAGCCGAATAGCCACCGGCGGGGAATCCTCCGTTCGGCATTCCGCCACCGGGGAATCCTGAACCGGGATAGCCTCCGCCTGGCGCACTGAATCCGCCTCCGGCACCGGTTTGCAAGCTGCCGCCGATGACGCCGTTGGGCGGTCCTGGCGGGAACGGTCCTGGCAATTCCGGGTTGTACGGCCGATAGCCGATCTCGGTCCCCATGCCCGGTCCCCAACCATACGGAGCCAACTGATAGACCCCTTGATCCGGAGCACCTTCGGTCATCGCGTAGTGATACAGCTCAACATCATTCGGATGTGTCACGTAGAAACCAGGCATTGGCGGAACTTCGTCTTGTTCCATCGGACGGACAATTTCTGGTGTCACGAGGAACAACAATTCTGTCTCGCTCATGTTGGCCTCTTTGGCATTGAACAATTTGGGGCCGATGTAGGGCAACTCGCCAAGAAACGGGATGCGCGTCACTTCGACGGAACTCTGGTGCGAGAACAAACCGGCCAAAGCAATCGTCTGGCCCTCTCGCAGTTGCACCGTGGTCGTGGCTCGCCGAGTACTGAGTCCCGGCACGCCACCAGAGGTGTTACTGGCATTGATCGCGCTGAACTCTGGCACAATGCGCATCCGGATGAGGTCTTTGTCAACGATTGTCGGTGTGACGATCAACGAGGTTCCGAAGCCGCGGAACGTCGTCGTTGTTCCCTGTGCTCCACCGACTCCGACGATCGTCGGGACCGCGAATTCACCACCGGCCAAGAAGCTGGCGGCGTGACCGCTCAAGACCGTGATGGTCGGTTCGGCGAGGATCTTGGCGGTGCGATTTGACGCGAGCCAATCGACCAGGACCGAAACTTCGCCGTTCTCAAAGATGCCGCTCAAGTTGGAAGCCGCTCCGCCGATCGTGGCCGCGACGACGTGCCGACCGCCGTTGATGAGATAGTTCAAGTCGATGCCGAAGCGACGCAACTGAGTCCGATCCAACTGGGCGATCCGCACGTGAATCATCACCTGTTGCTCGCCAGGGATTTCCAACATGTTGATCACCATTTGATTGTTGTTGTTTTGGTTGTTGCCAAACCCGCCTGCGTTCCAATCCACCGCGCCACCTCCATACCCACCACCACCACCACCAAATCCGCCACCGCCGCCGTAACCATTGCCGTAGTCGTTCCCATTTCCATTGCCATTGAATCCGCCGAAGTTGCGAGCCATCCATTCGGCACGCACCACTTGCAGGATCTGAGCCGCCTCTTCTTGATCGCGAGCTTGGCCTTTGACGATCAGACGCCACGTCAGCGGCACGAGAAAGACTTGGCTGTTGGGAAAGAGCACCTGCAATTGACGTTCGAGCTTGCCGTAATCTTCGCGCCGACGGTCTTCCCAGTTCGGATCGCGAATAGTTTCCGCGCGGTAGATCAACGGATCTTTTTCGCCTTCGAACCAAAGCGTGAGATGCGTTGTTCCGAGGTTGAGTCCGATGATCGAAATTTCGTTCGGGCTGTATTGCAGGATGTCGATGACCGACGGGTCCGAAACCGCCCAACGACTGATTCGACTCCGTGTTACCACGAGCTGGCTGCGACGATGAATGACTTCCAATTCTTCCTCGGCCTGCGGCATGCTGACGATCGAATAAGGAAGCGGCTTGTGCGGCTTCTTCTTCGCGGCATAAGTCGCTTGTTCAATTGCGTTCGGATAACCGTTGGGCGGCGACATCGCATCGGCAGGGGATACCGCTTGGGGATATCCCGCCTGCATCGCCTGACCGCCGGAGTACACCGGTGGCATGTTTGTCGCCGGTTGATAGTTCTGCGGTTGATAGCCCTGACCAAAACAGGTTGTCGCGCTAAACACGAAACCCGCCATCAAGCTCAACAGCGGTGCCGAGTTCAACAGTCGCCGCCAGTGATTACCGTCATGCATCACAGTGTTCCTAATCATCCGACGTTCTCCTCGTGCGACGATCGCCGCAACTCCCTGGATTCACGCCTCGCGACCGTCATCAAGCTCGCTGCTGTCGAAACTCGCCGATCGCTTGCGTAATCCGAGCATGTACCTGCAACGCGCCCAATGACGGCATGTGAAAGATGTATCGGTCATTCCGCGGCATCCGATTAGCGAAGCCGGAGAAGTTTTTTCGGACTTAATGATTGTGAGCCCAATTGGCGTCGATCTGTGGTGATCAAGGGCCGATCGTTCGGCAAGAACTGCTGATCGAACTGTGTGATTTGAGATTGGTCATTCATTTGGAGATTGGGATTTGAGATTTGGAACCTCCCGACTTGGTTGCGACCGACATCTTCTTGGACCACATTTCGATCAGACATTGACCTCTTGATCTGTTCGCCCCGATGCGGAGCCCGACATGGCCGAGAGCCATTTTTCTCGATTACTCAGTGGGCTTGATCACGAAGCCGCAGCCGAAGCGGAAGAAGTCGCGCGGTTGTCGCGGCGAAAAGATGGGGAGGCGGCAGAAGCGAGTGGCGCGTGTTTGGTCGGGCTTGTGATTCGTGATGAGGTCAGCGGCTTCGGCGGGCGAGTCGTCCTCACGTTGGGCAAGCGCGATCGGGAGGCGGAGTTGCCGTGGACCAGATTGAATCATGGCTCACCGATCGTTCTGTCGGAAGAAAAAGTGAGCCAGAGTACCGCGTGTCGCGGAGTCGTCACTGAGCGCAATCGTGAGACGATCACAGTCGCGCTGGCTCAGTCACCAGAGCCGGTCGCTGATCGGCCGACCTTTCGATTGGACTTGTCATTGGACGAAGTGTCTCGACAACGACAGCGTGAGGCGTTGCGTCGAGCAGACTCGGCCAACAGTGGACGACTCGCGCTCCTCAAGCAAAAATTGCTGGGCGAAGAGCCGCCGGAATTCAAAGTCGCTCCGTCGTGGCAGCCGTTGTCGGCACTCGATGAATCGCAAATCGCAGCGGTAAGTCACGCGTTGTCTGCCGAGGATTTCGCGATTTTTCACGGACCGCCGGGAACGGGGAAAACAACGACGGTCGTCGAACTCATTCGCCAAGCGGTGCGTCGCGGTGATCGTGTTTTGGCATGTGCTCCGAGCAATCTGGCAGTCGATAACATGCTCGAACGATTGATCTCAGGAGGCGAGCGAGCCATTCGCATCGGACATCCCGCGCGAGTCTTGCCGGAACTGCGCGAGCACACGCTTGATGTGCAAGTCGAGTCCCATCCTGATTTGAAACTCGCTCGCGAATGGACGAAGCAAGCGTGGGCATTGCGGCGTCAGGCGAGCAAATTCACGCGATCCGCTCCGCCTGCCGGAACGCGACGTGACTTGCGTGAGGAAGCGAAACAACTGCTCAACGACGCGCGGCTCATGGAGTCGCGACTTGTCGAACATCTGCTCGATTCCGCGACGATCGTCTGCGCGACGCTGACCGGACTCGACAATGAGCTGCTACGCGATCGTGAGTTTGATCTGGCCGTCATCGACGAAGCGGCTCAAGCGACCGAGCCTCCGTGCTGGATTCCGTTGCTGCGCAGTAGACGACTCGTTCTTGTCGGCGATCACTGTCAATTGCCGCCGACGGTGCGTTCGTCCGAAGCTCGGCAAGCGGGCTTTCACGTCAGCCTGATGGAACGTCTTCTCGTGGAGCACGTTTCGAACGCGCCATTCATCGTTAAGGACTCGCAGGCGAGCCGCCTACGCAACGTTGCGCAACGACTCACAACACAGTACCGCATGAATGAGTCAATCATGCAGTTCTCGTCCGATGAGTTTTATGAATCATCGCTCGTCGCTGCCGAGTCGGTGCGTGGACATCTCTTGTCCGACATACCGAACGTCATCCCCTGCTCACTCACTCAGACAGCGATCCGATTCATCGACACGGCAGGGTCCAGTTGCGATGAACGAGCGGAGGCTGACGGTTCGAGTCGCGATAATCCTGGCGAAGCGGAACATGTCGCGCGGCTGGTTGGTGATCTCATTACCGCCGGAGTTGCGTCCGCCGATATCGCCATCATCTCGCCGTACTCCGCCCAAGTCCGCTTGCTGCGACAGCTTCTTCCTGATGCGAATTTGGAGATCGACACCGTCGATGGTTTTCAGGGCCGAGAGAAAGAGGCGATCGTGATCTCGTTGGTCCGATCGAATCTCACAGGCGAACTCGGCTTTCTCACCGACACTCGCCGTATGAACGTTGCCCTCACGCGAGCCCGTCGCAAACTGCTCGTCATCGGCGATAGCAGCACACTCGCCAATCACCCGTTCTATCTCCGCTTGCTCGATTACTTCGAGCGAGAAGGAGCTTATGGAACCGTGTGGGATGTTGATGCTGTTTAACCGCAACGCCATCGGCGTGCGCGGAACGAGAGTCAATCGTCATTCACACACACGCCGTTGGCGTAACAGGTTTGTAAAATGAGTAACGGAGAAACGGGCACAACGCGCAAGCATTGGGTGGCTGGGTTCGCACGAAGTAAGCCCCAGCCTACGTTTCGCTGGGGGCTCGCGTTGCTCGACCCCAGCCACCCAACCCCGACCCATAATCAACAAAACACTAGCACAGCGAGGGGTTGCGGTTGAACCACTCGTTGGTGCGTCGTGCTCGCTGTTAATTTCCCGGCTGGCCTTTGAACAACTTGCGGTCCATGCGCGGCACGAACGGCGTCCAACTCGAACCCGTATTGGGATCATCGGCGATCGTTCGCGCGAACTCATGAATCTTCGCATCGAGGTTGTCGAGGTAATGCAGTGCGATGGCTTCGGGCGTCATCGGCAGTCGGCTGCTGCCGAACTCGTAGGTGCCGTGATGGCTGATGATCATGTGCTTGAGCCGCAGCGCGAGTTCCTGTGGGAATTGCTCGGAGGTCATCCGCACGACTTCGTCGATTTTTTGCGTCAGCATTTCGACGCCGATCATCATGTGGCCGAGCAACTGTCCTTCGTCGGTGTAGACGAAGGCATTGTCGATGCTCATCTCACGGACCTTCCCCAAGTCGTGCAAGAAGATGCCGGCGAGCAGGATGTCGAAGTTGACCGCCGGATACAGACCTTCGATTCGCTTGGCGGTTTCCAACATATTGACGATGTGCTCCAACAAACCGCCGCGATAGGCATGATGCGTTTTGACTCCTGCGGCCGCGTTTGACAGATCATTGATCAGCGCGTCATCGACGAGGAAACATTCCATCAACGCGCGAAGTTGCGGCTCTTCAATCGACAACAACAACTCGCGAAGCCGCTTCAGCAACAGGTCAATGCTGGCTGTCGGTCGCTGCTCAAAATCGTCCGGGTTCATATTGTCGGAGGGAACCGCACGAACGCCGGTCATGATCATCTGCAAGTTCCCTTGGTGAAGCTGAATTTTGCCGCGCACTCGGACGAAGTCGCCCGTTTGAAAGTCGGCCACGCTCTCTTCCGTGACGTTCCACATCAAACCGGACATCGCCCCTGTGCGATCACGTAACGTCGCGAGCAAGAACAGGTTGGCTTGTCGGTTTGCTCGCAGTTGCTTGTCGGACAGCAAATAAACTTCGTCAACGGAATCACCGTCCTTCAACTCTTTGAGAAACTGCCGAGCCATGCGGGAGACTTTCGTTCCAAAATTCACGAGACCCAAAAAAGAATCGGCCACGAGCCGTATCTCACGGCTCGTAGCCGACCAAACGCGGGCGAATTCTAGGCACGGCTCTCTCCGGCGGAAAGCGAGTTGTCGCAGTTCTCCACAAGCCAGATGAGCACGGCGTTCCGCGTCGTGAACGGCAGGCAAAATCATCGGCGAATGACAGCTAGTCCAAGATTTACTCGTGCCGCGCGAGGATGAACGAGAACAACGACCTCTTCACGCAGTTCGCCTTGCGGCTGAGGAACCGATACTGGTCCTCCCCGCGATACGGATTGTGCGGAGCAAACACGATGAAACCCCGCTCGGCCAGCTTCGCCGCGTAGTGTCGTGATACGCCTTCTCGATAACAACCTTCGGCACGCCGTTGCGACCATGCTGACACACGACAAACAGCCGCTTCTCCCACGGTTTCAAATCCTTCGGCAACAGCAACACGCCCCACGCTAGAACTTGTCCAGGAACAACTCCGTGTTTTCGTAGACCGGTTTTCCAAACCGGGGCTTCACTTCGACCGGTTTGGAAAACCGGTTTACGATGTTGTTCTTGAACAAGTTTTTAGCGGCTGAGTATTCGGCAGAGTGTCAGGTGAGTCGGCAGCGACGAAGCCACACAATGCCAACCAAATCAAAATCGCGCGCGTCAGGGATCGTCCCCAGAAATCGTATAACGTTCTTCGTCTCACCCCACAGAATCGGTTTGCATCCAGTTGTATGCGCAGCATTCGGAAATTGTGATTGGCAGCCGATCAAACATCAGCTGCAACATCGGAATCAGCGTTGATTCCAGGTTTCCGGTGCTTGTAGCACCCACTTTCTGCGAAGCGAATATCACTCGTTGTCTTGCACCGATCCCTTCTCCCGGCGAATCTTCTCACCATTCAAATACCCACGCCAAAGTTTCATGGATCCTGCTGGCCATCATCGCGTAAGCCAGAATTCTCACCACTGAGGGCGCAATGAAACCGAGTTGCCAGTTTTCGTGGGTGCCAAAAATCAGTCGTCGCAGCTTCTGCACGAGCATCGCTGCTGGGCTGCATGGGACGGCGTTGTTGCATCTCTTCGGCGATGACTTGCGAACGAACGAACAAAGCGGCTCTCCCAATATGCGGCCACGGCCGACGCACTTTCCGGCCAAAGCGAAATCGGTGATCCACCTCTTCATGAACGGTGGGCCGAGTCAGATGGATTTATTTGATCCGAAAATCGAACTCGATCGGCATCATGGTGAGGCGTATTTCAGCAAGATTGCTGGCGAGGTCGAGAACGTTGCGGACGCTGGAGCATTGATGCGGAGTCCGTTCAAGTTCGCTCAGCACGGCGAGTGTGGCATGTGGGTCTCGAATGCGTTGCCGCATCTGGCGCGGCACGTCGATGACATCGCCCTCATCAGGTCGTTGTACACCACAAACATCACACACGAGCCGGCGCTCTACATCATTCAGACGGGACAGATGCCGTCCGGTTATCCGACGCTCGGCTCGTGGGTCGTGTATGGGTTGGGGAGCGAAACTCAAAACCTCCCGGCTTATGTGGTACTCGATGATCCGCTGGGGTTGCCGATCAACGGCGTCGAGAATTGGCATGCCGGGTTCTTGCCGCCGATCTATCAAGGAACGCGGTTTCGCTCGATCGGTTCACCCGTGTTGAATCTGCGTCCGGAAGTTGCCGATTCGCCAGAGATCGCGCGGCTGCACCGGGACTTGCTCAACCGGCTCGATCGACTGCATCAACGACAGCGTCCGGCTCAGCCGAATCTCGACGCGCGCATCGCCAGCTATGAACTCGCGGCGCGGATGCAGATGTCGGCGACCGATGCGCTCGATCTGTCGCAAGAGACCGCTCAGACGCAAACGCTGTACGGCATCGGCAGTCAGCCGACCGATTCGTATGGCCGTCGCTGCTTGATCGCTCGACGATTGGTCGAACGCGGAGTCCGCTTCGTGCAGCTCTTCATCAACGCGCAGATTTGGGACAACCACACTGGACTGGCCACCGACATGAAGGCTGCCTGCGACCGCACCGATCTGCCGATCGCCGGCCTGCTGCAAGATCTGAAGCAACGCGGACTGCTCGACGAGACACTCATCGTTTGGGGCGGCGAATTCGGGCGGCTGCCGATCGCTCAACTTCCGAAAGACAAAGACGAGCGGAAAGCAGGTCGCGATCACAACAAGAACGCCGCCTGTTGCTGGTTTGCTGGCGGTGGCGTTCGCGGTGGCACGACTTATGGCGCGACGGACGATCTCGGCTTCGCGGCGGTCGAGAACCGCGTCAGCGTCCCCGACTATCACGCCACGATCCTGCACCTCCTCGGCCTGAATCACGAAGAGCTGTTCGTGAATGAGCACGGCTTGAAAGAGAAACTGACCGGCGTCCAACCGGCTCGCGTCATTCAAGAAATTGTGGCATGACGATCTGGCGATTCGTGCTGCGAAACGAATGAGCCGTCACTTGGTCTGGGGTCAGGCACCGCAAAATTCAAAATTGGCGGATCAACGTTTTCTATGCCTCGACGCATCGTCCCGCCAATTTTGAATTTTGCGGTGCCTGACCCCCGTCTCACAGACCGCGTCGCTCTGACGTGGAGCCTCGCTAGCCCGACATTTGGAAAACTTCCGGTCAACGATGGATCAAGTCGTATGATTGAGGGAGTTCACTGAAGGCCACCGCAGTGATGGCTCGAAAACAGAAGGAGTCGGGCGCTACCGGTGCGCTCCGACGACCGACCTGAACGGGTCTAAGGGCAAATCAGATTATGCCGATGGTGACGATTCGACGGAGCATGGCGCTGCTCGTCGTGATAGTTCTTTGTGCCGGCCTGCGGGCCGGTGACGCGAAGGTGCCTGCCAAGGCGACCGCGACCAGTTCGTCGACTCAACCAACTTCACGCCCGGCGGCCTCATCACCGCTGACCTCGCAACCTTCCGCGAGCACTGATCAGCAAGAGGCGTTTGCCGAGCCGTATCGGACCATTCAAGTCGCGACCAGCGACATGGGGATCATTCGTGAGGTGCTCGTCCACGAAGGGGATCTCGTGGACGCCGAGCAGCCGCTGGTGAAACTCGACGACGAGTTGGTGAAAGCCTCGCTGGAAATCGCGAAGCAGAATCTAGCGTCGCGCGGTGCGGTGAACTCCGCAGACGCCGAGTTGCGACTGCACACTAGCCGGGCCGACAAATTTGAGGCGCTGGTTCGGAGCGGAAACGCTCGCCCGGAGGAACTTGAACGGACCAAGATGGAAAAAGAGGTCGCTGCCGCACGCGTGCTGACCGCTCAAGAGACGCTCATCGTCCGCAAGTTGGAACTCGAACGGATTCAGTTGGAACTCGAACACAAGGTAGTTCGATCACCGCTTAAGGGCGTTGTCACCAAGGTGCATCGCGAAGTGGGCGAGTTCGTCGCGCCGACTGACCCGGTTGTGGTGACAGTCGTGCAACTCGATCCGCTGCTGGCCACGTTCTCGCTGAAGCCCGCGCAGGCCAGCCAGCTTCAAGCGGGTCGGGCGGTTCAAGTGTTGTTTGCTTCGTCAGAAACTCCGGTCAAAGCGGAGGTCGAATTCGTGTCGCGCGTGACCGACGCTCGCAGCGGGACGGTGCGAGTCAAGGTTCGCATTCCGAATGCGAAAGGATCATGCCGTAGCGGCGATCGTTGCGTGCTGATGTTGTCGGACAAAACGCCGAGTGCTCCCGCCGTGACCGAACCTCCTCGCTCTGCCAAGCGGACCCCTTGAGGAGCGTGATCGTGCCCTCTTCCGCAAACGGCTATTCCGTGCATATCGCCAATCCCGAGTCGGCACCGACGAGGGTGGTCCCCGCGCGGCCGTTGCCAGCGAACGAACTCCGAGCGGTCACGACCGCCGCCGCTTCGTGGCCTGAATGGTTGCAACGAGCAGCGCAGCTCACATCTGAGGCACTGCAAGCGACGGGTGTCTTGATCAGCGAACCCCGTTCGTCGACGCAGCCGGCGCGGTTGATTGGGATCACGTTTCCGGCGGAAGGGCTCGGCGATGAGAGGCTACATGTCTTGCGACAATTCGCCGCGAAGGCGTTGATGTCGGAAGGACTCGTGATTGGTTCTTTCGACGGTGGCAACACACCGCGGGTGGCTGCGATCACGCTACCTCGACGAGCGTCGCCGTTTGTGTTGTTGGTGCTGCTGCCGAATCATGACGACTCACGAGCAGCCGCAGCCGTCTGGTTGCCGCTCGTCGCGGCGTGTGCCGAGCTGTGGTCGTGTCAGCATGACATCGTTGGTGGCGAACAAGTCGTTCGACGCGAAGCAGCAGCGCAACCGGTCCCCACGCCAATGCCGGTCGGCTCCAAGTCCACGTTCTTGTCTCGATCAAAGGGGATCATCGGACTCAGCGTGCTGGCTGCCGTCGCGATGGTTGTGCCGGTCCCGTACAGCGTCAATTGCGATTGCGAATTGCAGCCGGTGACTCGTCGCTTTGTGGCCGCGCCGTTTGAAGGGGCGTTGGAACGAGCTTTGGTTGAGGTCGGCGATACGGTGGTCGAAGGAGAAGTGCTCGCCCGCATGGACGGCAAAGAGGTCCGTTGGGAATTGGCGGGGAACGCAGCGGAATACGAACGAGCGGCAAAGGAACGAGACGCGCATCTGGCCGATCAAAAGTTTGGTGAGGCGCAGCTCGCGAAGTTGCAAATGGAACGGCTGAGTCTCACGACCAAGCTGCTGGATCATCGCAGCGAGAACCTGGAAGTCCGAAGCCCGATTGCGGGGATCGTGGTCAGCGGAGAACTCAAGCGAGCGGAAGGAGTGCGGTTGTCGATGGGACAGACACTCTTCGAGGTTGCTCCGTTGGACCGCATGATCGTCGAAGTGGAGATCCCGGAGTCGGAACTCGCGAATGTCTCGTCAGACACGGTTGCCACTATTCGCTTGGAAGCGTTTCCCAATCAACGGCTCGACGGCACGTTGAAACGAATCTGTCCGCGCGCCGAATTGCGGAACAAGCAGCAGGTGTTTGTCGGTGAGATCGAACTGCCGAACGACGCGGCCCAACTGAAGCCGGGAATGCGCGGCCGAGTCTCGTTGCAGGCAGGTCAATCGACGTTGGGCTGGCGGTTGTTTCACAGGACGTGGAACAAGGTCCGATTGTGGTGGGGCGCGTGAGAATGATGATCGCTTCAACGACGCAATTCTTTTTGTCCGGTCCCCTCTCCCTAACCCTCTCCCCCGATGCGGGGGCGAGGGGACCGGACAAGAAACATCATGCGTAGCAGTACCAATTCCCCTTCGACCCACTCGCCTTCACCCGGCGCACCGCAGCCGATGCTTTGTTGGCGAGCGGATCTCAGCGCGACGCGAACTGCGGATGCCGACGGAAGCTGCTTCCACGTGGAAGATCCGCAGCGCCGTAAGTTCTTTCGCGTCGGCTTCGCGGAGTACACACTGTTGTCGCAGTTCGACGGACGGCGTTCGTTGTCGGAAGTCGCCGAGTCGGCGAATCGCGCGTTGGGCGCGGACGCTTTCAGCGAGGCGGACGTATTGGCCGTGATTCAATGGGGTTTGCAAAACGGTTTGTTGAAGTTAGGCCAGCACGACGCGCCAGCGAGTGGTTCGATTGTGCGTGCGAGCGACTCGGGCATCGGTAGAGAGGATCAATCAAACGACGACCACTCGCTGGCGCGTCGTGCTAGTGAAGTCACCGCACCGCCGAAGCGGAAAATTCAGTGGAGTCTGCTCTCGATTCGCATTCCGCTGGGCTGTCCTGATCACTGGTGCGAGCGACTGCTGCCGTGGGTCGATGGGTTGTTCGGCAAGACGGCGTTCCTCGCGTGGTTGGTGTTGATCGCGATGGCGGGGTCGGAGGTCGCGGTGAATTGGCCGCGTTTCGTGGCGTCGACTGCGGACATTTTGGTGCCGTCGAATTGGCTCGGCTTGGGGTTGGCCTGGGTGGTGCTCAAAGCGGTTCACGAGGCGGCGCACGGGGTGGTCTGCAAACGGCACGGCGGCGAAGTGCGCGAGGTGGGGATCGCGTTCATCTTCTTTGCGCCGGTGGCTTACGTGGACGTGACGAGCTGTTGGCGATTCGCGTCGCGCTGGCCGCGCATTCAAACGGCGGCGGCGGGGATGTATGCGGAGATGGCGCTCGCCGCGCTGGCGGTGCTCGTGGCCGGGCAGGCGGATTCGCTGGTCGAGCAACATTTCTTAGACAACATCGCGGTGATGGCCAGCGTGACGACCGTGCTGTTCAACATCAATCCGCTGTCTCGGTTCGACGGCTATTACATTCTGACGGACTTCTGCCGCGTGCCGAACCTTTACTCGCGAGGCCAGAAAGCGGCTCAGCAATTCGCCGCTCGCTGGCTGTTGGGTGATTCGTCTTCTGGCGAACGACCATCGTGGCTGCTGGTGGCGTATGGGTTCGCGACATGGTTGTGGAGCCTGTCGGTGATGGTCGGCATCGTCGTGGCCGCGGCGATGTACTGGCACGGCTTGGGGGTCGTCTTGTCGGCGCTGATTGCGGTGAGCTGGTTGCGTTCGACGTGTACTCGACTGACGCACGCTGTCCGACAAAGTTCGTCGCAGCCGCACCGCTCGCGATTCGATTTCCTCGCGCGCATGACAGCGGTCGTGACGGCGTGCGCCGCGTTACTGCTGTTCGTTCCGTGGCCGTTCGCCAACACGGCTCCCGGCGTGATCGAGTTCACTTCGCGATCCGTCGTCCGCTCGGAAAGCGCGGGGTTTGTGATGCGGGTATTGGTCCAAGACGGAGAGACGGTGATCGAGGGACAGTCGTTGGTTGAGTTGCAGAACGAGGAACTCGAACGCAAAATGCGCGATCTGGAACTGGCGATCGAACAATCGCGATTGCGAGAAAGACTAGCCGTCGAGCAGCACGACACCGCTGCCGGCCAAATCGAACAACAACAGCGCGACTCCTTGCAGCGCCGGCTGGCGGAACGACACGGACAAGTTGAGCGGCTCACGTTGCGTGCCCCGATTGCCGGTGTCGTCAGCAGCCGTCAGTTGGCGACTCTGCCCGGCTCGTTCATCACTGCAGGAGCGGAGCTGTTGTCGATCGGCGATCCCTCTCAACGCGAGTTCGTCGCGGCCGTGCGACAGGAAGATCTCACCGTCGTGCAGTCCTCGATCGAGCAACCGGTCATCGTGCATCTGTACGGTCGCGGCGACGTTTCCGGGCGATTGCAACGCATTCATCCGCGCGCCTCGACGACTCCGGAGCACCCTTGCTTGTGTGCTCCGTTCGGCGGCCCGCTGGCGGTGCAAAGCCTCCCCGACGAGGCCGCCAACCGCTCACGTTCGACGAACAACTTCGAGTTGCTGCAGCCGCACTTCCGCCTCACGTTTTCGCTCGAGGATCAATCCACTCAGCAACCTTTCGCGGGTGAGATCGGTTGGATCAACCTCGACCATCGGCAAACGTGCGGGGAATATCTCCTGACGTGGTTTTCACGCTGGCTGACATCGAGCCCACCGACAACGTGAGTCACTTCTTCAGCATCAAGCGTCGCCCGTCCAAAGTACGCACACCGACAACTGCCTTGTCGAGCTTATTCACAATCGCCTGAAACTCTTCAGGAGTTCGCACCGGTTGCGAATCGATCTGCGTGATGAAATCACCTGCTTGCAACTCGACACTGGCGGCGCTCGACTGCGGTGCGACCGAGGTCACTACGACAGCGGAGGGGTAACGCTGCTCGGGCCAGTTCATGAACTTCGCACGAGCGGTCGGATAATCGACTTGCAGGCCGCGCCATTCGGGATATCGCTGTTGGGTGACAACGAGCGTCTCTTCATCGGACAACGGCCATTTGCCAAGTTCGGCATGCAGAGTCAGTTCGCGGCGTTCGGCTTCACGCCATACGGTCAGCTCCGCAGTCGCCGCCGGACCGAGCAATCCGACCTCGCGCAGCAAATCAAATTTGCCGAAGATCGGTTTGCGATTCACAGCCAGGATGACGTCATCGCGACGAACTCCCGCCAGTCCTGCCGGTGAATCCGCGAAGACCAGCAACACGCGAGCGGCGGTCGGTTGAGTGACTCGCGGCGGCAGATGCCGCAACGGCGCGAGCAGACAGTCATCTGGTTGCAGACCGAGGAAGCCGTATTCCACTTCTAGCCCTTTCGCGAGCGATTCGATCACGCGCTTCGTGTTGGCATCAATCGGGATCGCATAGCCCACCGATTTCTCATAGCCCTCCAGCGCGGCGAGCGACGTCGTGAGGCCGATCAAATCCCCTTTGAGATTCAACAACGCTCCGCCGCTGCCACCCAGATTCAGTCGCGTGTCGACATGCAACAACGTGCCGAGATGATGAATTGTCGTGTCGCGTCGCGCCGGCCCGCTGTCCGGTTTGTCGTTTTCGACCTGTGCTGGGAACCGCGAGATATTGCTGATCATGCCCCAACTCGCGCTGGCCGAACCGTCACGAGCAATCGCATACGGATTCCCCAGCGAGATCACGAACTGCCCTTTGCGCGGCGGAGTCGGCTCACTCAGTTTGAACGGCTTGAGGTCTTCGCGATTCAGCTTCGTTCCCGCCAAATCCAAACGGAGCACCGCCAAATCGGATCGCGGATCGGCCGCGAGAATCTTTGCGTCACAGATCTGCCGACCGGGCAAGCGGACTCGCAACACACGATCGGTCGGAGCATCGCGGCCGACGACCGGCCCCCCCTTCACGAGGTGATACATCGTCAGCACCACGCGCTCCGAGTTCGCCTCGTTTCCGTTGCCAGCGGTGATGATCACGCCACTACCGAATTCGTTGGGGATGAAGTCCGGGCCGTACTCATCCGTCGCTCGCGGAGTGACGTCGAGACCGAATCCATCGACTCGCAGCGCCTCGGCCGCACCGCGTTTAATCACACCCAACGCAACGACCGACGGCTCCGCCGCAGCGATCACCTTCACGAGCTGCTCTTCAGCAGCAGCCAAGACAACAAGTGAGTCCAACGGCGCAGGCTGAGCGAACACCCGCGTAGGGGATAGCAAAAGAATGACGATAAAGGCGAAGCGGAACATGGGGAACATCCTCTTCAACAACGTAGTGCAAAAACCTGCAAACCACCGAGGCAAGCATCGGTGGGCTCGTGGAGTTCAAGGCGACTCTTTCGCGCGAATGAGGAAATCAAACAGCTCGCCGTACCGCTTGCCATCTAGCGTGATGTCGAACGGAACGATCTGTACTCCGGACGAAATGGCGTTGCGATTTACGGTGAGCTTCACGGGATAACTCTGGCGATTCTGGCGACTAACGGTTCCTTCGAGCAGTGCCGGTTCCGCAGTCAATCCGGGAGGAAGTTTCAACTCGATGCGGTGCCGTTGCGGTGTCTCTCGGAAGTTGCGTACAGTGACGGTCATCTGCTGCACGTCGCTCTGGCTGAAGTCCACCCGGTAGGGATACGCCGAGACCCAGTAGGGGTCGAACAAGTATTCGTAGTCATTGTCGGGCAACAGATCTCGATAATGTTTGATAATTTCTTTGGACCATTCGTGATAACGGCTGAGGAAATCCGCCGGGTCGTGCATGACGTAGGAATGGCTTCCCATCACGATGTCAGGTTTGAGGTCTTTCAGATACTTGCTGCCGAGCAGATAACCTTCCTCGAAGATCGCACTATTGCGCGCGACGACCGCTTCATGGCCGTTCTGCTTCTTGTCTGCCGGATTGCCGAAGAGATTATCTCCGGTGAAGGCGATCCGTTTGCCGTCGATTTCGAGCCACAAGCAACAACCAAATTCCGTTTGTCCCGGCATCCAATCGACTCGGATTTTGTAGCCTTCCCATTCGATCGTTTCCCCGTCGCGAAACGGCTTGTCGATCTTCATGCCGTCGAAGCCATCGCCATAGGCCGACACGAGAGCCGCGTAGTCGTAGCGCCGAGGGAACTCGCACTTGTCGGCAATGCGGTCCAACGTCCACGCCTTCGCGCCGTACTTTTCCTTGAGCGTCGGGCCGAGCAGAAAATGATCGCCGTGCATGTGCGAAATCCAGAAAGCGTCGATCTCCTTCAGGCCGAGGTGCGCTCTCATGCCGACGATGATTTCTTCCAACATTGTTTTCGGAAACAGTCCGCAGTCGAGGATCAGTCCGTGTCCGCTGTCAGAGACAATGATCGCGAAGTTCTTTCCTTGAGTTTTATGGCTTAGCTTATAGAGGTGCGGCGTCACTTGGCTGATCAGCGGGACTGCGGTTGGCTTCGAGATTGAGTCCCGATCGTGCTCAGTCGAATCGAAGACCGGGTAGCCACGAATATAGCTTTGACGAAACGCCGTTAGTTTCTGGCGATACGTTGCGAATTGCGACTGCGGATTCTGGATCGCCGGTCCATGAGAGGGCAGAGCCAGATCAATCTTCTGGTCGATCAGCAGGTCTACTGATTTGATCAGCGTGTCGATTCCCTTGGCGAATCCGTAATCCCATTCGGTGTCAAACCAAGTCGTCATCTTCGCTCCGTCATGGATGACGCCGCCCGTGAAGGCGATCGCCTTGCCGCCTTCGTGAATCACGTAGGTCATGCTCCCCGGCGAGTGGCCCGGTGTGTCGAAGCAGTGGATCTCGCGACCTCGCCAGGAAAATGGTTTGTCGGCTTCCAGCGCCCGATCGAGCGGAATCGGCATTTGCGGTGGTCGCGCATAGCTGGCACCGTAGACCGAATAAGTGTCACCCAACGTCGGAAACCACTTACGGAACTCGGTCGGTTTCTCGAACAACGCTTGCTCAGCTTTCGGAGCGGCCACCTTCGTCATCGCCCGGTCGATGCGATGGATTCCTTGGCATTGCTCGCGGTGATGATGAGTCAGCAGAAGCCATTCGACACGTTTGACTCCAATGTCGGTCAAATGGTTCAACACGCTGCCGTCGCCAAGATCAAACAGCAGCGCCGCGTCGCCATCTCGCAAGACAGACACGTTGCAGGTGTCGGTCCAGACGAACAAGTCGGGTTGCACTTTCGGATCGGGCTGACGAAAGCTTGCTTGAGTCGCTACGGATTTTTCCTGAGCCTCAGCAATCCCAGCGGCAAGTGCGAAACCGATCACGAAGACGGCAAGCAGTGGTAGCAAAAATTTGGGCATAATTGCTGTTCTTTTGATTGAGCGTGCAACAGGTGATACGAGATCGATTTCGGAGGACTTTGAGTGCGGCGGCCCAGGTGGCGGAAGAAAGTTTGTCGTTCGACCTCGCAATCCTTTACGAATGAAGGTCGCAAGATAACCGTTGACGGCCGCATCTCAAGGTCGCTCTCGTCGATCATTAGTTACTCAAGCTGAGCATTTTGAGAGTCGCATTTTCAACGCAAAGGTGTCAAGAATCGCAAAGGTTCGCAAAAAATCAGGGATGATCGACTTCGAGATTCAAAAACGAGTTGACGGGTTTGATTACCACAAATCTTCGCGACTCTTTGCGGACCTCTGCGCCTTTGCGTTGAAAACTGCTCAGTTAGAGTCGAGAGTTGATCCGCAGCAGGCGAGTTTGTGGATCAGAAAAGAGTGGGCAATGCCGATCTGCGGATGAAAGAACCAAAGAGAGTACGACCCCATTCCAATGAGTCACGCCGTCTCAGAAATTTGCCACCCAAGCGAACTGATCCGGCTGCGCGTTGCGAGACATTCTGACGTTAGTTAGAACGTGCCGCCTGTTCGATTACCGAGAAGACGGAGATTGATCGTGAAGCAACCGACTCTGGTTCAGCAAGTGACAGCCGAGGTGATCGGGACTTATTTGCTGGTCTTCTTTGGTTGCGGAGTGGTTCATGCCGCAGTCCTGACCGGAGCCCAACAAGGACTCTGGCAAGTGGCCATTGTCTGGGGTGTGGCGATCATGTTGGCCGCGTATTCGGTTGGAGGTGTGAGTGGCGCACACATCAATCCGGCGATGACGTTGGCGTTGGCACTGTGGCGTGGATTTCCGAAGAGTCGGATCATGCCGTACCTTGGCGGACAATTCGCCGGTGCATTTCTCGCAGCGATGTCCCTGTTCGTATTGTTTGGCCCGCATCTGACGGCGAAGGAACAAGCGAAGGGTGTCGTGCGCGGTGAGCCGGGAAGCATCGTCACGGCGATGTGCTACGGCGAATACTTTCCGAATCCCGGCAGCCTCGCGAGTGGTTCGGAGCCGTATTCGTCGGCGAAGCATGACGAGCTGCGAACTCACGTCCCGTTCAGCGTGGCGTTCGCAGCGGAGTTACTTGGTACGCTGATCTTGGGTTTTGTGGTCTTCGCTCTGACTGACGAGCGCAATCATGGTCGTCCGGCGTCGGGACTCGCTCCCGTTTTCATTGGGTTGGCGGTCGCCGTATTGATTTCTGTTTTGGCTCCACTGACTCAAGCCTGTTTCAACCCCGCGCGAGATTTTGGGCCGAGATTGTTTGCGTCGATGGCCGGTTGGGGACGGATCGCGCTGCCGGGCTTTGAGGAAACCGGTTGGCTCACAGTCTACATTGTGGCTCCCATCATCGGAGCGGCGGCAGGGGGCGGCGTGTATGAATTCGGAATTCGGCCGGCGTTTCCGTCGGCGCAGTCGAAGGAACAGTCATGAAGTTCTGGTTAGTGTTGGCGATCATTATTGGAAGCAGTTCATTCGTCTTTGGCGACGATGTGCAACGGCTCGATCCGACACAGCCTTATTCGGCGAAGCGCTCCGACCCAGTCACTTATGACGTCGAGTTTCAAGTCGTTGTGACAGCCCCCTACAAGACCAAGCAATTGCGAGTTTGGTTGCCGATTCCCACCAGCGATCTCGGTCAGGAAGTCCTGTCGTCAGAACTAACGACGTTTCCAGAATCAGTTGCTCCGCAAATCGCCAATGAGCCGCTGTTCGGAAATCGGTTCGCCTATTTTGAATTCGCGAATCCACAAGGCGGGCAGATCGTCACTCACAAACTGCGGATCAAAGTTTGGGAGCTGCGTTGGAATGTCGATCCGGTGCTTGTTCAAAGCGTGGCGGAATGGCCGACAAGTTTTGGGCCGTATCGTCGCAGTGAGTCTCAAGCGATCGTCGCCGACGCTCGTTTTGAAAAACTGCTGCAACAAATCGTGCCGCAGCGACGCGGCGGATTGCAGGATCTTGATGCGGTGATGACGTGGGTCTCCGGCAATTTCAAGTACGATCACGTCAACGCTTCGTTGGCCGCCAGTTCGATTCATGCCATTGAGCAGCGACGTGGACATTGCAGTGACTATCACGGCTTCTGCGCGGCGATGGGCCGTTTGATTGGGCAGCCGACGCGGATCACTTATGGCATCAATGCGTTTCCGAAGAACTCGCCGTCGCACTGCAAATTGGAAGCGTTCTTGCCGCCGTATGGCTGGGTGAGTTTCGATGTTTCTGAAACTCAAAAACTCGTGCAGTCTTTGGCAACGAACAAGGCTTTGACAGACGTCGATCGCGCGCTGCTCACTGCGGCGGCGAACCGCAGGTTGATCAGCGGTTTCCGAGACAACACGTGGTACTTGCAAACTCGCGGCAGCGATTATGACCTTGTGCCGAAGGCCACATCGCGAGTTCCCGTTGTCCGTACCATCTACGCGGAAGCCGATGGCAAAGCACTCACCGACCCCGATCCCGGCAATGCCAAACAAACCGCGTTTCCGTGGATGACCGCTCACAAGTTTCAAGCGGATCAATCGGTGACGTATCCATTCACGGACACCAATAGTCTGCGCGAATGGCGACGTTAGTCGCGGAGATGATTCAACCGGATTTAGCTTACGGAACACACGGAAGACAACACCATCAGAAGGGACAGCACATGACTCCACGCTTCATCATGATCGGCGGCTTTCTCGGTGCCGGCAAAACAACGACGGTTGGTCGGCTAGCTCGGCATTACATGAGCCAAGGATTGAAAGTCGGCATCGTGACGAACGATCAAACGACGGACTTGGTTGATACTCACAGCTTGCGTTCACAAGGCTTCGACGTGGGTGAAGTGGCGGGATCCTGCTTTTGCTGCAACTTCAATGAGCTGACATCAACCGTCGAACGGCTTAGCGAAGCGTTGCTGCCCGACGTCGTCTTGGCCGAGCCGGTCGGAAGCTGCACCGATTTGGTTGCGACGGTGATTCGGCCGCTTGTGCAGGTTTACCAGCGACCGTTTGACGTGGCTCCGTATGGCGTGATCTTGAAGCCCAGTCACGGTGCGAAGATTTTGCGAAAGGAGGCTCGCGGCGGTTTTTCGCCGAAGGCCGAATATATCTTCCGCAAACAACTCGAAGAGGCGGATTTTATTCTCATCAATCGCATCGACGAGATTTCACCGACCGAAGTTCAAGAACTCGCCGAGTTGCTTGATGAGGAGTTTCCTGGTCGACCGGTTCTCAGAATGTCGGCTCGTACCGGAGATGGATTTGATTCGCTCGTTGAATTCCTTGATCAACGTGGCGAGTTCGGACGCCGCTTAATGGATCTCGACTACGACATCTATGCGGAAGGCGAAGCGGAACTTGGCTGGCTCAACAGCCAAGCTCTCGTCGAGAGCGATACGCCGTTTGACCTCGATGCGCTCTTGTTGGACTTGATCGCTCGGCTGCAATCGCGATTCGCGGAGACGGGCGCGGAGACCGCGCACTTGAAGACGATCGGCCTGTGTGACGGGACGTATGCGGTCGCGAATCTTGTCAGCAGTTTCACTGCGCCGGAGTTGTCATTGCCCTCGCGAGCCCAAGTTCGTTCGGCTCATGTCGTGGTCAACGCACGCGTGGCCACTGACCCCGATCAACTTGCCACACTGGTTCGCAGCGAACTCGCGGCTGCTTGCGCGGCGATCGGTGCCCAGCATGTCATCCAAACATTGCAAAGCTTTCGCCCCGGTCGTCCAGTCCCTACGCATCGGATTTTGGAATCGGTTGGATAGAGGCCGTTTCAACGTTGGCCTATTCGACTTGAAGTTCCACCGGCGATTCACCACTGTCCGTTGCGTTGCAGGGGTATCGTAGATGCGGGCGGCTCGCAACATTGTGGCACGACGCTTCGCGTCGTGAATTGTGATGCGGAGCATCGCGCCACGATGTTGCCAGAAAACAATGTTGTAGAGCAGGCGGCTCGCCTGCGGATGTTTCCCAATGGAATCGCAGGTGAGTTGCCTGTGCTACGATTTTTTCCGCAGACGGCTGACTGCCCCATCGCCGGTGAAATTATTTGTCTGGAGCCACTTATGCCACAGCGTTTGCGATTCACGTTCCTGGTTCCGTTGATGACCGCCGTTTTCGCCGCAAGCCATGCGAGTTGGGCTGATGACGCGCCCCCTTTGGGGCCGGACTCGCAGAAGCAAGAGGGAGTGCCGGAGGGGAAGGTCACTCAGCACACTTGGCAGAGCAAAGTCTTCGAGGGGACGACGCGCGATTACTTCGTTTACGTGCCGGCTCAATACGACGGCTCGCAACCGGCAGCGGTGATGGTCTTTCAAGACGGGCACACTTACGTCAATAAGACCGGACGCTTCCGCACGCCGATCGTGTTCGACAACCTGATCCACAAGAAAGAAATGCCGGTGACAATCGGCATCTTCATCAATCCGGGACACAAGGGTGACTCGAAGATCGACGTCCCGTGGAAGGCGAATAACCGCAGCGTCGAGTACGACACGCCGAGCGATGCGTACTCGAAGTTTCTGCTGGAAGAGATTCTGCCGGAAGTGGGCAAGTCGTATAAGCTGACTGACGACCCCGATCAACGCGCGATCTGCGGCATCAGTTCGGGCGGCATCTGTGCGTGGACGGTCGCTTGGGAACGACCGGATGCGTTTCACAAAGTGCTCAGCCACATCGGCAGCTTCACCAACATTCGTGGCGGACACGTTTACCCGGCACTGATTCGTAAAACTGAGCGGAAGCCGATTCGAGTCTTCTTGCAAGACGGCGAAAATGATGTCGACAACCAAGCCGGCAGTTGGTGGATCGCGAACAAACAAATGGAGTCCGCGTTGAAATTCAGCGGCTACGACTACAAATTCGTGGGAGACAAAGGTGCTCACGATGACAAACACGGCTCGGCAATTTTTCCTGATTCGCTACGCTGGCTGTGGCGGAAGTAGCCGCAAGTAGGACGGGCACTCCTGCCCGTCAGTCATCCACAAAAAGACGGGCAAGAGTGCCCGTCCTACAAGTGATTCATTGACGGAGAAGGAGCATTCAACATGGACTGGAAAGTGATCCTCGTCATCATCGGCTTCTGTGTCGGAGGCTGGTGGTTGGGCAAATTGATGACCGACTCTGGCCGCAACATGGATGACGGCGGCGGGGGTGGATGAGCGGCAGACATCTGAAATCGGCGTCTGAAATCACCTCTGGGGAGGCTCAACATGGCTGACAGTCTGACAAGTTCCCGTCGTGCGTTCCTTGGTCATTGCGGTGTCGCTGTTGCCGGTGTGGCCATGTTGGCGTCTGGCAAATCATCATTGGCGGCTGAGCCTCTCAAACGGAATAGCAAGAGCCACATGAAGCTCAGTTTGGCGGCGTACTCGTTCAACAAGTTTTTGGTGAACCGGGGAACGGTCGAACAAATCGCGGCGGCCAAAATGAAGCTCGAAGACTTCATTCAATTTTGTGCCGATCAGAATGTCGATGGGACCGAGTTGACCTCGTACTACTTCCCGAAGGACGTGACCCCCGCTCTGTTGCGAGCGATCAAAGAGCAAACCTTTCGGCTCGGCTTGGACATTTCCGGCACGGCGATTGGCAACGATTTTTGTAAGCCGGCTGGTGAGGAATGGGACAAGCAGATCGCGCTGACTCGCGAGTGGATCGATTACTCGGCGACGATGGGCGCTCCGGTGATTCGGATCTTCGCGGGCAATGTGCCGAAGGGTGACACCGAAGCGGCGGCATTTGAACGATGTGTGACCGGGATCAATAAGTCGTTGGAGTACGCGGCTGAGAAGGGTGTCTTCTTGGCATTGGAGAATCACGGCGGAATCACTGGAACGGCAGAGCAACTGTTGAAGATTGTCAAAGCGGTGCAGCCATCGCCGTGGTTCGGAGTGAATCTGGACGGCGGCAATTTCCGTTCGGCGGATGTGTATGCGGAACTCGAACAGATCGCGCCGTATGCCATCAGTGCTCAGGTCAAAGTCTCCGTCACGCCGAACGGCAAGAAGGAACCGGCGGACATGGGCCGCGTGATCAAGATTCTGAAGGACGCAAACTATCGCGGTTACGTCGTGCTGGAATACGAAGAGGCCGATCCCTATGGCGAGATTCCGCAAGTTCTGGCCGACCTGCGAAAGCTGATCCATGCGTAAGCGAAACAAATGGCGTCTGCGATTGGAGAGCGAGACCTCGTGGTTTGTGTTGCTCAATCTGTGCGACGCGGTTGCGACGTATGCGTTGCTGCAACGCAACAGTCATTACTTTGAATCGAACCCGATCGCGCGCTGGTTCTACGAAGGCTGGGGCTTTCGTGGCATGGTCTGGTTCAAAGTCGCGATGGTGCTTTTCGTGGTCACGATTGCACAGGTCGTCGCTCGCCAGAACGAACCGCTGGCAAGATTGCTGCTGGTCTTTGGCTGCATCGCCGTGGGGGGCGTGTTTGTCTACAGCTTTTGGTTGGGGAACGCGGCGCTCCCCGTCGGTCAGGCTTTGCAGCCTGACTGACGAGTGACACAATCTGGCCTCGTCATGCGGAAATGCAGATCGGCCATTGGTTATTGATCATCTCTGATTCTTTGCGAGTCTTGGCACCTGTGCTTTGAACCTGTGTGAGGCGTTTATGCCCGTTGCTTTTTCTCTGTGCCTCAGTGTTGAAATATGAAAACACAGAGACACAGAGGGCACCGAGAAGGCCAGAGATTGTCAAAAGATATTGATCGGCTTGCTGAAAGACTGGCCGACAGATGCAGAGGCCGAAGTGTGCGTCGCCGCTCGCTAGTTGCGGTCGGCTCAACACAATGCCTCTCTGAACGTGAAAAAAATCAAGATCGCTGTTGTCGAAAGTTTTGTGATGTCATGTCCAGAGACTTCATCGTCGCCCGATACGGAAATGCCGATCGACCCGTCAGTTAGCGAGGCGAAAATTGCTGATCTGTCAGCCGATGCTGATGCAACCTTGGATGCTGCTCCGAGTTCAAAAAGTCTGCCGGGTGCTGCCGGTGTCACGTTGATGGAAGACTCCGCTGCGGCGTCGGCGGTGCAGATTCATTCGCGCGGGATCATCGAACCTAGCGGTGAGCACGATGGTCAGCACACGATCGACGAGCAGGCTGTGACGCTCGTGCAACAGAATCAGAACGTGCTCGATGCCAGCCAAGATGCGAGTCGTGCGGATCACGAAGTGCCGTCGATCATGGCCACGATGGTGGAGCAAGCGCGGGCCGCACAGGAAGTACCCTCGGGGGCGACAGTCTCGGCCATGCCGATCAATGTTCCTCTGCGATCGGCGGCGTCAAAACAGAGTTACGATGGCGAAACACGAGTCGGCGGAGCAAAGCCCGCGTTGAACAAACGCGAAGGGATGACGAGCGGAGCTGACCGTTATCAGTTGCTCGACAACTTCGCGCACGGCGGCTTGGGCAACATTTGGAAGGCGGAAGACAAAGCGATTCGCCGCGAGGTGGCCTTCAAAGAATTGCTTCCGAAAGCGCTGCGAAATAAGGCCGTCGTCGAACGTTTTGTCGAAGAGGCGCAGATCACCGGGCAACTTGAGCATCCGGGGATCGTGCCGATTTATGACATCGGCTATCAAGAAAACGGTGCTCCGTTCTATTCGATGAAACTGGTTCGCGGCAGCAATCTTGAAAAGGCGATCGAGTCGATGCACGCGCTGCCGAGGAACAGTTCCGAACGCAATCTGGCGTTCACGCGGTTGCTGCGGCAGTTCATCTCGGTGTGCCAAGCGGTCGGTTTCGCGCATGAGAAAGGTGTGCTGCACCGCGATCTCAAACCGCTCAACATCATGATCGGCGAGTTCGGTGAAACGTTGGTGCTCGACTGGGGCTTGGCCAAGTTGGTGGACATCGTCGGCGAGCAGACGATCTCGTCGAATCGCTCCGACGTGAACGCACCGGACGATGACATCCTGGCGAGCGATGCGACCGCCGATCATGAAACCGTCATTGCTGCGGGGCCTGAGCACCAAGCGGGAGAAACGATCGTTGAGTCAGCCGCAACGGGAAGCGGCGCGACCGGGGCCATTGCCGCGAGCGGATCAGGTCAGGGTGCGAGCGGAGCATCTCGGAAGACCAGTCAATCCGGTGTGCTCGACGCGAAGTCGGAGGTGGCATCGGCGTCGGTTGGTAAGACGAATGCCAGTCTGCCCAGCAACAACAAAACGCAAAGTCCCTCGACGGTTGCTGGAACCGGACAGCGTCAAGTTTCTGCGGACGCTCGCAGCGCTGGGAGTGAAACGTTGATGGGGCAAGTCATGGGAACGCCGTCGTACATGCCGCCGGAACAAGCTCAAGGTTTGATCAACGAACTTGACGCCCGCAGCGATATCTATTCGCTGGGCGGCATCCTCTACAAAATCTTGACGAACTTGCAGCCGGTCGGTCGCGGCAAAATTCACGACGTGATGCAGGCGGTGATCGCCGGCCGTGTGAAACCGCCACGCACGATCGACGCGACAATCTCAAAGCCGCTCGAAGCAATTTGCCTCAAAGCGTTGTCGAAGGTGAAGACCGATCGTTACTTAAAGGCACTCGATCTGGCGGCGGATGTCGAAGCGTTTCTCGCCGACGAACCGGTCTCGGTTTATGCCGAGCCGTGGACCGATCGGACGTGGCGTTGGATCAAGCGACATCGCACGTTCGTCTTTAGTTCGAGTGCGGCGGCGGTGATGTTGGTCGCCAGCGTTTACGGCTGGTCGTGGATTGAAGGAGCACGTATCGAACGATTGCGAAACGCGGCTGCGTTGAAGACTGCTGACGCGCGAACCGCGATCGAAGCGTCTGACTTCACGAAAGCGAACTCGCTGTTGACCGAAGCGTTCGGGCAAGTTCAAGCGGAATCAAAACTCGCTTCCGTGCGAGCCGACATTCAAAATCAAATCGACGATGTCGCTCGTTTGCAGCAAGCGACGGAACACGAACGTGTCGCCGTCGTCCGTTTGAAAGTGGAGCAACGTCTCAACGAAGTGCAGCAAGTGATCGACGACAAACAAGACTTCCCGCAAGCGAAAGTGTTGTTGACCGAAGTCGTCACTGTGCTTTCCTCAGAAACCGCGCTGACCAAACTGCGACAGCGAGCACAATCGCAGCTTGAAGTCGTGAACCGCGCGTTGACGCAGCAGTCAGCAGTTGCGGCGGCACAAGCTCAATTGGCGAAGTTTTCGGCGGCGGTCGAACAGACGCGCGTTTTCGGAGGCAATCTTTCGGGCGAAGATTCGATCGACGATTTGCGTGAAGCCAGAAAGCACGGACTTGCGGCTCTCGACCTGTTTGAGTTCAACGCCGAACAACCGGACAAGTTGGACGCTCGTTTGAAACTGCTTGGTGAATCAGCGGCGAACAAATGGCGGACGGGCGTGTTTGAGTTGCTCATCACGATCGCTCAAGCGGAAATCAATCTCGCGGTGAAAGACCAAGCGGACGGTGTGCGAGCCGCTGCGGAGCGGAGTCTGCAATACGTGGATCGCGCCGAACGGCTCGGACTCGTTTCGCAACCGGTGTTATTTCTGCGAGCGGACCTGCACAACATTCTCGGCCAGGATGATCAAACCAAACGCTCGCTCGTGAAGGCCGAAACGATCGCGCCGCAATCGCGACTCGATCACTTCTTGCTCGGCGAACGATCGCGGCTGCAACGCAAATACGACGAGGCGTTGTCGCATTTTCAGAACGCGCTGCGAGTCGATCCGGATGACTTCTGGTCGTTGAACATGATCGGGCTGTGTCATTATCAAGCGGGCCGACCGGCAGCCGCTTCCGCCGGATACACGGCGAGCATTTCGCGCCGTCCGGAACTCATCTGGCCGTACATCGTTCGTGGTCTCGTGTTCGGCGACCTGAAACAGTTCGACAACGCACAGCGCGATTTCGAGAAAGCACTGACGCTCGATCCGCAGTCTTATCACGTCTTCCTCAATCGCGGCGTTGTCGCGGTGAGGCAGAAGAATTTCTCCGCTGCTCAAGCGGACTTTGAACGAGCCGCGCAGCTCAAGCCCGATCAAGCCGCACCGTACATCAACTTGGCGGAGGTCGGCTTACAACAAGGAGCCGAGTTCGCTGCGTCGAAGGATACTGCCGCAAATCTTCGCGCGGCTGCCGAGTTTGAAAAGGCTCTCGTGGCCCTGACGAAAGCGGCAGAAATCTCGCCGCAACAAGCGACGATTTATTTCTTTCGAGGTCGTGTTCAAGTCACGCTCAACGCCGCAGCGGCCGCGCTCGCGGACTTCGATCGCGCGGCGAAACTGGAACCGAGTCCGCAGCGTCGAGCACGTTGTTTCCGCGAAATCGGACTCATTCATCAGCGCGCGAATCGGCTCGCGCAAGCGTTGACCGCGTATGACAAATCTCTGGACGAAGACGCGAGCGACGACGTTGTCTTGCGGCTCCGAGCCGAGACGTTGC
>JAYUFI010000756.1:0-10736 GCA_043738805.1 Planctomycetaceae bacterium
GGCCGCGCGACAGCGAAAAGCTCTGCCGATGACGATGGCGGAGGCACGCGAACGCGGTTGGGACGAGCTCGACATCGTCTTCGTCACCGGTGACGCCTACATCGATCATCCGAGCTTCGCGAGCGCGATTCTCGGCCGCGTGCTCGAAGCAGCAGGGTTCCGAGTCGGCATCGTCAGCCAGCCCGATTGGCAAACGTGTGACGCTTGGCGGACGTTTGGGAAACCGAGACTCTTCTTCGCGATCAGCGCGGGGAACATGGACTCGATGATCAATCACTACACGGCCAACCGAAAGGTGCGTAACGATGATGCGTACTCCCCCGGCGGTCGCATCGGTTTGCGTCCGGATCGAGCGACGTTGGGATATTGCCAACGGGCTCGCGAAGCGTATCCCGGCGTGCCGGTGATTGCTGGCGGCGTCGAGGCATCGTTGCGGCGGCTGGCTCATTACGACTACTGGAGCGACAAAGTCCGCCGCTCGATCTTGCTTGATGCGAAAGCAGACCTCGTTGCATTCGGCATGGGCGAAGAGTCGATCTTGGAAATTGCCCGGCGGATGGACTCCGGCGAGACGGTTCGCGATCTGCGTGACATGCGCGGCATTGCGTATGTGTTGGGCGCAAAAGAGTCGGAAGAAAAGTTTGGCCCCGCGCCGACGTCACTAGAAATGACCAATGGCCAACGACCAATAACCAACAACCAATTCCTCTGCCTTCCCAGTTTCGAGTCCGTCGCCGCCGACAAGCCGACGTTCGCCGAAGCCACTAAAATCATTCACAACGAGACGAACCCGTACAACGCGAAGCCGCTTGTGCAGTTTCACGATCGGCAGGCAGTCGTCTGCAACGCCCCGCGGTTTCCGATCTCGCAAGCGGCGATGGACGCGATTTATGACTTGCCCTACACGCGCAAGCCGCATCCCTCCTATCGCGAAAAAATCCCAGCCTTCGAGATGATCAAGGATTCGGTGACGATCATGCGCGGCTGCTTCGGCGGTTGCACGTTTTGCTCGATCACGACTCATCAAGGCCGCATCATTCAGTCGCGCAGCCACGATTCGGTCATCGGCGAAATTGAGTCGATGACCCGCGACCCGCAGTTCAAAGGAGTCATCAGTGATATCGGCGGCCCGACCGCGAACATGTACGAGATGCGTTGTTCTCGCCCGGAAGTCGAAGCCAAATGCCGTCGGCAATCGTGCGTGCATCCGACGATCTGCAAGCTATTGGAGACCGATCACGGGCCGCTGGTCAAGTTGATGAAGGACGCTCGCGAAACACCGGGCATCAAGAAGGTTTTCGTCGCCAGCGGCATCCGCATGGATTTGGCTCGCCGGTCGCCGGAGTACATGCGGGACTTGGTCCGTCATCACGTCGGCGGCCACTTGAAGGTTGCTCCGGAACATTCCGATGCCGGAGTCCTCAACCTGATGCGCAAGCCGGCCAGCGATGATTTTGAGAAGTTCGCGGAAGTCTTCGATCGCGAATCGGCGAAAGCGGGCAAGAAGCAGTTCATCATTCCGTACTACATCGCCAGCCACCCCGGCAGCGATTTGCACGCGATGATCGACCTCGCCATTTTTCTGAAGCGCAACGGCTACCGTCCCGATCAGGTGCAGGATTTCATCCCCGCTCCGTTCGATGTCGCGACGGCGATGTACTACACCGGCATCGACCCCTTCACGAAGAAGCCGGTCTATGTCGCCCAGCATCTTCGCGATCGCAAGCTGCAACGCGCTTTGATGCAGTTCTTCAAGCCGGAAAACTACTTCGAGGTCCGTCGGGCTCTTGAACAGGCGGGGCGTCAAGACTTAATTGGTGCCGGCTGCGACAGCCTCATTCCGATGAACCCGCCTCGTGAGGCTCTCGAAAAACGCCGAGCCGACGCAAACTCGAAGTTTCGCGGCGAGTACGTTCACACGATTCCACCAAAAGGTTCTCAGTCCGCTCAAGACAAGACGCCGAAGAAGCAGTCGCGAAATAAGCCGGGACAGGGTTATCGGCCAGGGCGTCGGAGCGCGTCGGACTGATGCTGACGTTGGTTGCAGCGTTCCGATGCCCCCGTTATCTTGCCCGGCTTCTTTGAGGTTTCCAAATTCGGTTCGCATAGACGTTTGAGGTAATTTGGCCATGGATATCAAGCTGATCGCACAAAAACGATCGAAACTAGGCACTTCAGAAAGCCGTCGGCTGCGGTTGAAAGGTCTCGTACCCGGTAACGTGTACGGCCACAAGCAAGACAATGTCGCGGTGATGTTTCCTGAGAAGGAAGTCGTTGCGTTCGTCAAAACGACGCACCGTGTTGTTGACATTGAGTTGGACGGCAAGGTCGAGACGACGATCCTCCGCGAAACACAGTGGGACACGTTCCACCGGGAGTTGCAGCACGTTGATTTCCTGCGTGTCGATGCGAACGAACGCGTGAGTGTTGATGTCGATATCATCCTGAAGGGAACGTCTCCCGGCGTGCTGGCTGGCGGATTGCTCGATCACCCGTTGCACGCGGTGCATGTCGATTGCTTGGCCATCAAGATTCCGGACGGCATCATCGTCAAGCTGGGGGCTCTGCAGATTGGCCAGGTGATTCACATCAAGGATTTGGAAATTCCGGACGGAGTTACGATTCTCAACAGCCCAGATGCGATCGTCGTTCGCGTTGTCCACCATGTTGCCATAGAAGAGCCAACGGGTGAGGGCGCAAGTGGTGCCGAGCCAGAAGTCATCAAGAAAGAGAAGAAGGCTGGTGAAGACGACGAGAAATCAGGCAAAAAATAACGCCGCACGTCTCCGACGTGCTTGCGGTTTGATTGGTGTTCAACACGGGCGGGTTTTCCGCCCGTGTTTGTTTTTCGGTCGCCGAAGCACAACGGCAATGAGGTTGGCGCGATGCCATGAAAGTCATCGTCGGTTTGGGAAATCCTGGAGATCGGTACGCGCGAACTCGCCACAACGTCGGTTACGAAGTAATTGACGAACTTGTTCGTCGCAATTTTCTGTCGAAACCTCGAATCAAATTTGAAGCCGAAACTTGGGAATTTGATCTGGGCTCAGAGCGATACTGGTTGCTGAAGCCGCTCACGTTTATGAACAATAGTGGGCGGAGCGTGCGTCAGTGCGTCGACTTTTTTCAGATTAAAATGGTCGACTTGCTGGTGATTTGTGATGACCTCAACTTGCCGTTAGGGCAGTTGCGAATGCGAGCGTCCGGCTCGGATGGTGGCCAGAAAGGTTTACGAGACATTCGACAACAATTGGGGACCGAGGAGTACGGCCGACTCAGAATCGGCATTGGCCACCCGCCGGGGCAAATGGACGCGGCCGACTTTGTCCTGTCAAAGATCACTAAGACCGACGCCTTAACGATTGAACACGCAGTTGTGACGGCTGCCGACGGGGTCGAGCTTTGGTCAAAGTCTGGAATCGCAGCGGCCATGAATCGGATCAACGCCTCGACGGATGAGACGAAGTCAAAGAAAATTGAGAAGCAACCTCCAAGAACAAGCAAGCCAGACGGAGCGAACGGAGTCTGAACACTCTGTGTGATTTTGGTTTTGACATTCGAGTTCGCAACGTCGCGGCGTGCGTTGCAAATCTCTGGAAACACGTTACAAAGTCCACCTTTCTACCACCCACACCTGCCGAGCGTCGTTCAATTTTTTGAGTATTGGAGATCGGAGTTGGCTGAGAACACGTACGAAGGCATGTTCCTTTTGGACAGCGGCAAATTTGCCGCAAGCCCAGAGAGCACCACAAATCATGTGCTGGAGATTCTGCAAAAAGCTGGTGCGACAGTCGTCGCTCACCGCTCATGGCAGGACGGCAAATTGGCTTACCCAGTGAAGGGACAAAAGAAGGGCTTGCACTTCTTGACGTACTTCACGATGCCATCCGTTGGCTTGGAGCAAGTCACTCGCCAAGTTTCATTGAGTGAGTTCATCCTGCGCCACATGGTCTTGAAGCATCCCAAGGTGCTTTTCGATGCAATGGTCGGTGCGTTGAGTGGAAAAGAGGGGACGTTTCGTCACGTTGAAAACGTGGATGAAGCCCCGCGCCCCGCTCGCCGCGGTCGAGACGAAGAAATTCCCATCGACGCAATTGAGGAAATGGAAGAAGAGCGCTAGTCGTCACTGCGGTTTGGTAGATCGACTCGTTCGTAAAATGTGCGCGGTGGCATCAGGCATTGAATTCAGGATGAAGCCAGCAGGACGATCGTGGAGGGCTCATCATGGCCAGTTTCAATCGAGTAATTTTAGTTGGAAATCTGACGCGTGATCCACAGGTGAAGTATACACCCGGAGGACAGGCGGTGTCTGAGATTGGCCTCGCGGTCAATCGTTCTTGGTTTGACAAGAACGCTAATCAAAAACGTGAAGAAGTTACTTTTGTGGATGTCACGTTGTGGGGACGCACGGCGGAAATTGCCGGTGAGTACCTCGCCAAGGGACGTCAAGTTTTGGTTGAAGGACGCCTTCAACTCGATCAATGGGACGACAAAGAGTCGGGGCAAAAACGGAGCAAGCTGCGTGTCGTCTGTGAGAACATGACGATGCTCGGTAGCCGCCAAGAAGGCGGCGGAACGAGTGGTGGAAGTCGTGGCTCAAATGGTGGCCCGTCAGCTCCACAGAGCGATTATGGTGGTGGCGGCGGTTACGAATCGCACGATGATCACTCATCTGGAACGGGTGGCTTCGAGCCTTCCCCTGCCGGTGGTGGTGATGGAGACGTGCCTTTTTAGTTCATGAGAGCAGGACGCCAGTCCGCTCGGTATCTGGTTCAACAAGCACTCAGGTGAGCTGCCTGAGCTACGAAATACGAAATTGAGAGTCAGCGAAGATGCCCAACAAACGACATCAACACGCAGAAACCAAAGTCGGAACTCGATCAATCATCGAGTTGTTGCTGGCTGAGGAAGTTCCCTCGCTGGGCAAGCAAGGTGAGATCGTTCGCGTGCGACCGGGTTATGCTCGCAATTATCTATTGCCTTATGGATTGGCGACGGTTGCGACAGAAGCCAACAAGCGCCGCGTTGAAAAGCATCGCATTGCTCAAGAAGGGGTGCGAGTTGACAAGATCAAACGGATGCAAGAGTTGGCGGTCACTGTCAGCAAATACAGCGTCACTTTGGAAGCCAACGCGACACCCGAAGGTCACTTGTACGGCTCGATTCTCGCGGCTGACATCAGCAAGGCGCTTAAGGCCGCTGGCTTTCCGATCGAAAGCGATCATGTCCGCTTGGACGGACCACTGAAAGAACTCGGCATGTACACAGTCAAGTTGCACATGGCTGCGGAAGTCGAAACTGAAGTGAAGGTGTGGGTCGTGCCGACCGCCGCAACTTCTGCTGCGGCAAAGGCGTAACATACACAGTCAGCATTTTATTTCGTAACGCCAGATTCAGCGGAGGGCCTAGTGCCCTCCGCTGTCGTTTTATGGTGACAGCACTGTTGGTGTTCATGCTCGATAGAGGAGATCGTGATGGCTGCGAATGAAGGTCGTAGCTTTCAGGGAAAACTCCCTCCGCAGAACCTTGAAGCGGAGATGGGGGTCTTGGGCAGCGTGCTGCTCATGCACGAGGCGATCGACGACATCAGCGACACGTTGCGAGTCGATCATTTTTACGCCGATCGCCACCAAAAGATTTTCGCAGCGATTCTCGGTCTCTACGAAAACGGTGTGCGCGGTATCGACGCGGTGACACTGGCAGAAGAGCTTGACCGCCGTAAGCAGTTTGAAGAGGTCGGCGGAGTCGAATACCTCTCGAAGATTCTGGAGTCCGTGCCGAACGCGGCACACGCGAAGTACTACGCAAAGATCGTTCGCGATCGGTGGATTCAGCGGTCTCTCGTTTACACCTGTACGGAGATTTTGGACGAGTGCTATTCCGGCTCAAAGGAGACGGAAGACATTCTCCACACCGCCGAGCAGCGTGTGTTCGGGATTCTCGAACAGCAAGAGCAGGGAGAGAAGCTCACGCTGAAAGAGATTCTGGTTGATGCTTACGAGCGGATCACGGCTCGCATGGCTTTGGAAGGAACCATCAGCGGATTACCTTCGGGGTTTGCCGATCTCGATTCACAGCTCAACGGATTTCAAGGCTCGGAACTCATCATTCTGGCCGCTCGGCCGGCGATGGGAAAAACGGCGTTGGTTTGCAACATCGCGGAATCGGTCGTTTCGGAAGCGAAGAAGGGCTGCCTGCTGTTTAGCTTGGAAATGTCCAAGCTGGAGTTGGCCGAGCGATTGCTCTGTATCCGAGCGAAGGTCAACGGGCATCGGTTGCGAGCCGGTACGATCGACGAGGTCGAGCACGAGCAACTGATGAAGGCCGCCACCGAATTGAGCGAAATGCCGATGTTCATTGATGATCAGCCGGGCCGTTCGATGCCGCAGATGGCCGCTGTGGCGAGACGTCTGCAACGTCGTTACGGTTTGGGCATCATCATCATTGACTACCTGCAACTCATCGAGCCGGAAGACAAAATGTCTCCGCGTGAGCAACAGATTGCGTTGATTACTCGACGTTTGAAATATCTCTCGAAGGAATTAAACATCCCGATCATCGCGCTGGCGCAGCTCAATCGCGGTGTCGAACTTCGCGAAGACAAACGACCGCGACTGGCCGACCTGCGCGAAAGCGGTGCGATCGAACAGGACGCCGACGTTGTCATGTTTCTGCATCGCCCTGCCGCTTACGATCCCGAAGACCGACCCGGCGAAGCGGACCTCATTGTGGCGAAGAATCGCCACGGGCCGATCGGAACGATCACGCTCTCATGGCTGGGTGAGTCAATGCGGTTTGGCGATCTGGCCCGTATCCAAGAACCACCTGGCGGATTCTTTGGTGGTGGCGGAAGTGGCGGCGGCGGCTTCGATCGTTGACTCGTTGATGGTGAGACTCTGATGAATCACTCAATGCGAGCAACATTGATCGTCGTCATGTCGCTGGCGTGTTTGATAACGCGAGACGCGTCTGCTCAAGATCAAGTCGTGTTGCAACAAGAAGGTCAGAGCAGTCGAATGATCGTGCCGTGTCAGATCCTCGATTACACTGGGGAGAAGATCACGGTGCTACTCAAGTCGGGGGCGAATCAGAAAACGTATCCCGCCGAGCAAATCATTGAAGTGCGAACCGGCTGGTTGGAATCACACGAGCGCGGCCGCAAGCAACTCGTCGCGCGGCGTGTCGATGACGCTGTGAAATCGTTTCAAGAGGCGTTGGTTTCAGAACCGCGCATCTGGGTGCGACGTGAGATTCTGGCGTCATTGGTGCGTTGCGCGTTGCGGCAAGGGGATCGAGCAACCGCCGGGACTCGGTTCCTGATGATCCTGGAAAGCGATCGGACAACGCGGCATTTCGGAGTGGTTCCGCTGGTTTGGGCTCCGGAATCTGTGAGCGGGAGTGCGAAATCGCAGGCTCGTGTCTGGATGTCGCAGGAGTTGGACGTCGCTCGGTTGTTGGGAACAAGCTTGTTGCTCGAAGACAGTCAGCTTGGCGAATCGGCTCAGCAGGAATTGGCCGCGCTGCAACGCAGCGGCGACGATCGCGTGCGGCAACTGGCTCAAGCGCAATCGTGGCGTTTGAAATTGCGAACGCTGGATGTCAGCGATCTGGAATTGCAGCGTTGGGATGACCGCATTCAGCAGATGCCAACATCGTTGCGAGCCGGGCCGTCGTATCTGCTCGGCCGAGGCTGGACGCTACGTCGCGAACACGACCGAGCGGCCACCGCGTTGCTCTGGCTCCCGTTGATGGACGACACCGATCCCCGCCTCGCCGCGCGAGCCGGCTACGAAGCGGCCGAGTCATTGCGCCGACTCGGCCAAGCCGCCGACGCACGCCGCGTGATGCAAGAAATCGCGACCCGCTTCCCTGATACAGAGTTCGGCGAAGCAGCCAGCAAGGCCGCGTCGAGTAAGTAGAGCAGGCTACCGCTCATACAAAGAAGTCAGGCAGCAACTCCGCAGCAGGATCAACGGCGTAGTTTGATAGATCGCTCACTCCGTCAGCACGCAGCACGTCATCGTCAATAAAAAAATTGCCGGAACATTCGCGGCTGGAGCGAGTGACGATTGAGTACGCGGCGTCGGCGACAATCTCCGGTTTGCGGCAGCGACGAACGGCGTCGTCTCCGCCAAGCAGATTGCGAATAGCCGCCGTTGCGATCGCCGTTCGCGGCCACAGCGCGTTGACGGCGATTCCGTCCGTCCGAAACTCCTCGGCCATGCCCAGAACGCACAGGCTCATGCCGAACTTGGACAGGCTGTAAGCCAAATGCGGTGCGAACCACCGAGCTTCAAAATTCAGCGGCGGTGCGAGTGTCAGGATGTGTGGATTCACCGCTCGTCGCAGATGCGGCAAGCAAGCTTGTGATGTCAGAAATGTCCCGCGCACGTTAACCGAGTGGACCAAGTCAAAGCGTTTCGCTGGCGTGTCGAGCGTACCCGCGAGGAACAACGCGCTGGCGTTGTTGACCAAGATGTCGATCCCGCCAAATGTCTCGACCGTTCGCTTCACGGCCGCTTGGATCTGCTCTTCAATCCGCACATCACAAACGCACGCGAGCCCGTGCCCGCCAGCCGCGTTGATCTCGTCGACCGCCGAATGAATCGTTCCCGGCAATCGCGGATCAGGCTCCGACGTCTTCGCCGCAACCGCGACATTTGCACCATCGCGAGCCGCTCGCAATGCAATCGCCAAGCCGATGCCTCGGCTGCCACCCGTGATGAACAACGTCTTGCCAGTGAGTGACACTGACTCCCGGATTTCTTCTGGTACTTGATCTACTCCGCGTCTTCCGTGTGGTCCGTGTCCCATTTTGAAAACCTTTTCATTGTTGTTGGACACGGAGTCGAACAGGGAGAGCACCCAGCGCGATTCTTATCCGCCTTCGAGATGCTCGCTCAGTCGGCACACTTACTTTCGCACAGAGAACACCTGCCACGTCACGTATTTCATTTTTCCCTCGTGTCGCAGCTTCAACTCCGGTGCCCAGCGATCCAACTCGGCTCGACTTCGTTCGTCCATGTGTTCGTAGTCGCCCATTCCCATTGGAAACATCGCGGGATCACCGAGCAAGCCGTTCGCTCGCAGCCACGTGAATCGCGATGGAGTCACGAAGTCGGAATACCCATACGTCATGCGATACCGCAACAACTCCTGCCAGTTGACGAGCACGTGCGTGACGCCGTGCGACTCGAACTGCCGCCGCACATCGTCGATCGGACGCAGCGCCCAGTCACGCTCGGAGATTTCACCGACAGTTCGCTCGGCCAACCAGTCACGGAGAATCGGCTGATCGAAGACCGTGTTGTAAATCACGCGTGCCCGAGCATCGAAGACTTGAGCCTCGCCAACGCACAAGACCACGGCATCCTTGGGCAACTTGCCCGCATCGTGCAGTTGGTTGAGGTAGGAAATTCCTTCCGCCGTGCTCTCGCAGCCGCTGCGAGCTTTGTCGAGATCCGACAAATAAGCGCTGAACCCACATAATGGAGTCGTGACGAAACCGAGGTTGAAGAGCACACTCATCGCAATCAGCGTCCCGCACGACCAGCGCCACAGTTTGCTTTGCGACCATACGACGCCAATCGCGGCGAGCAACGCGGCCACCGGAATCAACGGCACCCAGAAGCGGTCGATGCGATGAGTCAGCAGCCACCATTGCAAGAACAGATAGGCGAGGTAGAGCCAGAGCCAAGGGATGAGAGTTGAGGATTGAAGGCCCAGAGATTTGTGATCTGAGATTTCAGATTTCGACTTTTGGATTTGCGATGAGACCAGCCACGCCAACGGAGCGAGTCCGAATAGCAGTGGGCTGAGCCAATCGGCCTTGGCGGTGACATCAATGAATTTTTCAGCCAGATCGCTCATCGCATACGTCTTCGGGCTGTGTCCCGCTCGCCACTTTGCGTGAGACGCGGCATCCCAATCACGTCCGCCGAACAACCCGTAGGCCAACGGGTAAACCGGATTGCCCGTTTCGACTAAGTTCTTCAGCAGCCACGGCCCAATCGTGATTGCTATGCCAACGCCAAAGGCAATCAGGGCTTTCAAAGTAATAGCGTGGCGAGCAAAGCTCGCCACGCCCGCTCTCGGCGAGAGCGGACTACGCTGCCGCCAAACTCCAACACCAACGGCCAACCCCATCGGGATCACGACCGACACGAGTCCCGGATACTTGCACGCCATCGCGCTACCGGCCAACAGTCCGGCGACCACAAACATCCGTAGTGACCGTTGCTCCAACGCGAGCACCACGACGAACAGCGTCAGAAACAAATAGCACGACAACGCTCCTTCGACATAAGCGATGATCGCCAAGCGATACGTCCACGGAGTCGAAAGGTAAATCGTTGCCGCCAACCAACCGACGGTCGAACCAAAACATCTCCGTCCCGCACAAAACAATGCCAGTGCCGCCAGCGGAGCGAAACCCATCAACACCGCTTGCCCGGCAAGTGCGCCGCGAAACCAATCCTGCCGTAAGACCATGCCCAGCAGACAAAGCATTTCGGTCAAGAACGGGAAGTTCGTGTAGACGTTGTGCTCCAGAAATGTGATCCGGCCATTGAGGAAATACTCTTTTGGCCCGGTGAGGTGATAAGCCTTCACATCGAAATCGGTCGGCGGCAACAGCGCCCCGAGCAACATCGCCGCGCAAAACAACGTCATCGCGATCACGGCGAGGCTCTTGCAAACTAGGTCATACGGAATCTGTTCACCGCGAGTGAGCACCC